>JAHYIW010000010.1 GCA_019429445.1 Desulfuromonadaceae bacterium | reverse complement strand
ATCAGGATCACGCCGCTTTCGTTGCGCACACTTTGCAGTCTTTTCAATTCAGCCATAAGTATCAAGCTCCGCTGCGCGGATTGCGCAGTTTGATGGTTTTGGTCAACGTGCGGCGTACATAGCGGTCAGCTGTCCCCGCCGGGCGGTCTTCGAGTGCCGGGCGAGTTGAGGAGTCATACTGATCAGGTACTTTCGACCGCGCGACGATACTCACCCGCACGGCCACAATGCTGCTGTCGTCGGCAGGGTCGTTGACAAATGCCGCCGGGGTGTACCCCGCTGCCGGATAATCGATCTTGCCGTCGCGCGGGCTGACATCGACTCCGTAGGCAAACTGGATATCTTCGATGCCTTCGGCGACCACCTGCCGATCAGCCCCCCGCAGCTTGCTAAAATCCTTGGTGACCAGGCAGGGAAAGTTTTGTTTGGGATCCGTCGGGTAGCAATCAGCTCTGATCGAATAGGTGATCGCCTGGAGCATATAGACCGGGAGATTGTTCGCGTATTCGTTGTGGGTGTCGGGGGTAACCATGATGGCGTTACTTGATCCTCCGTCGAGAGAGACAGTACTGTAATCGCTGGCTGCGAGATATTCGACACCGCCAATGCTCAGGTGTTTCCTCGAAGTGAACAGTGGTGGTTCCGGTGTTCCGCCAGCGGGGAATTTGTCGCGATACAGAGGCTTGAGCGAGACAGTTTCAGGGAATGGCGCATCTTCGTGGTTGCCGTCGATGAAGCGGGTTTCCATATACCCCGCGATCTGGTCGTCGCCATTGAAGTCGGGGTTGATGTAGATCTTTTTGCCGACGGTATTATAGATGGTGCCGACCTTGTACCCAACGCCCAACAAAGTGATTTCGTCGGGGGCGGAGGAGCTGTTGGTTGCGGTGACCGGCGTTGAAAAACTGCCGCCATCGAAGGCCAGGGTTCTGTTATCTTCCGGCAAACCAAACCCGGCCTGACGAATATCCTGCGTAATCCGCTCCATTGCCACGCGCAGATTCTGCTGGATTTCGGAGACCTGCTCCTGTTTGCGGGCGGTGCGCGTGGTGGAAAAAAAGACGCTGTAGGCTCCGGAGGCCACCAGCATGCCGATGACCATCGCGACGAGCATTTCGGTCAGGGTAAAGCCGCGCTGATTTTTTAACAGGTGCATCATGTCAGGTTCCCCAGGTTTCCATGATCGTGGCAAATTGCAGGGTTTTGGTTGTCCCTGCCCCCCAGGTGACTTGTACGGTGATCGTGGAGGTCTTCTCAATCGGACTTTCCGTGACCACCGAGACGGTGCCGGTCAATCCCGGGAGTCTGGTGTCTGCCATGCGTTGTTTCCACTGGGTGCAATCGCCTCTGGCCGGGTCGGAGCCGGTGCAGGTGTTGGCGGTGTTGATGCCGTGATAAATCCCCGGATTATTGCCGCCGTTGACACGAATCCGTTCAACCATCTCTTCGACCAGTTGCACCACCACGGTATCGTCACGAGATTTGGCGTTGCTGCTCAACGCCGAAAGCTGCATGCTCGCAACCCCGAGCATACCGACCGAGAGGATGGTGATCGAGATCAGCACTTCAACGAGGGTGAAGCCTTTTGCGTTTTTTCGTGCAGTACAAAAGAGTTTTTTCGCAAGGGCCGAATATTTACGACACATAAAGTGGCTCCCTGTCATGGGCACGGGGTTGGGGGTGTTGGTTTCTCAATTTTTACCGATCCGGTGCCGGTGTTCGGCACATAAACCTTCCAGACGTTACTGCTCATTGAAATACGGACACTCCCGCCACCGGAAGTGCCGTTGGGATAAAAAACAAAATCGGTCGGCTTGTTACCGGTGGTTGGCGCACAGGCGGTGATCTGGCCATAGCTCGACACTCCGGTATAGGCTTTTTCTTCAATCCCCGGAGATTTTTCCACCCACACTTCATAGTTTCCGGTGTTGTCGTCACTAAACCGCAAACCGGTGACCTTCCCTTCCTTGATCGCCTGCGTGCGAACTTTGAGCGCATCGCTGTAAATCTGCCGCGCGGCACCTTTTAACTGGTAGGAACGCACCGTCGGCCCAAGAGCGACAAACGCAATCGCCGAGAGCGCGGCAAAGATGGCGATGACAACCAGAAGCTCAACCAGGGTGAATCCGGCTTCACGGGGATGTTTACCGCCTGATTGAGGCACTGGTTTTCGATCAGTAATCACGGACATTGATGGCCTCCACTTACGCATGCACAAGGAGAGGTGCAATGGATATTCCTTTTAAAATAAAAGGTAAGTTGCTGAAATGATAGTTTTCCATAAGTATTGTCAGGGCGCGACGCCGCTGCACATGCAAACTTTGCACTGTTTTCCTGTTTGAGGGCACCCCCCCCTTTCCGCTGCGCTCCCTTCCCCCCTGTTTCACAGGGGGGATAGCGGGGGGTCAGATTTCATATTCCTTGATCTTGTACTGTAAATTACGCAGACTGATTTCCAGCAATTCCGCAGCATGGGTGCGGTTGCCACCGGTGGCGTGCAGAGCTTTGCGAATATACTCTTTTTCCAGACGGGCAACGGCGGTTTTCAAGGAATATTCCGACCCGTTCTTTGCCCCCCGTAGCTGCGCGTCCCACGGCAGATCGGCGGTGTCAATGCAATCGCCGGGGGAAAAGACGATCATCTTTTCGACAAAATTTTCCAGCTCGCGAATATTCCCCGGCCAGTTGTACTTGCGCAGTCTGGTGATGGCTTCTGCCGTCAGCCGGGGCGGGGGGCGATTTTCACGTGAGGCGATGTGGTGCAAAAAATGCTCGGCGAGTGGCCCGATGTCCTCGCGCCGCTCGCGCAGTGCGGGGAGGCGGACTTCGGTGACGGCCAGACGATAATACAGATCTTCACGAAAGGTGCCGCGCGCGACTTCGTCATGCAGGTTTTTAACGGTCGCGGCAACGATGCGCACATCTACCCGGCGCGGTCTGGTTTCGCCGATCCGCAGGACTTCCCCCTCTTGCAGTACGCGCAGCAGTTTGGGCTGAAGGGCCAGCGGCAGTTCGCCGATCTCGTCGAGAAACAGGGTGCCACCGCTGGCGGCGGTAAAGAGACCGTCATGATGACGGTCGGCGCCGGTGAAGGAACCACGGGCGTGGCCAAAGAGTTCGCTCTCCATCAGCCCGGCAGGGATCGCGCTGCAATTAACGGCGATAAACGGCCCGGCGGCGCGGGGGCTGCCGCTGTGCAGTGCCCGCGCGATCAGTTCCTTGCCGGTGCCGGTTTCGCCGCTGATCAGCACCGGGACATGGCTGGCGGCCAGTTTTTCAACCATCACCGTGACCTGCTGCATGACCGGGCTGCGAAACACCACAAGCGGCCGGGTCGCACTCCCCTGACAGTGGCTCAACGCGGTCGCCAGCTTGCGGTTTTCGTCCTGTAGCCGCAGCCTTTCTTCGGCCTTTTTCAGTGTTAACAAGACTTCGTCCGGCTTGAACGGCTTGGAGATATAGTCGTAAGCGCCGTTTTTCATGCACTCAAGGGCGGTCTCGATCGAGCCGTAGGCACTCATCATAATCACCGTCGGGGCGAGGGAGCGTTGGCGTAATTCGCGCAGCAAACTCAGACCATCAAGTCCTGGCATGCGGATGTCACACAAGACCAGATCAAAATCCTCTGTTGCAAGGAGGGTGAGTGCCGCAGCGCCGTTGGCCACTTCGGTGACCCGGTAGTGCTCACGCTCCAGTGTCAGGCGCAGCATGTGGCGCATCGACGCCTCATCGTCAATCAGCAGAATGTTCAGTTGTTCACCTCGCACCGGTTACTCCACAAGCGGTAGTATTAGCGTTAACAGCGTCCCTTTTCCGGGCGCGCTGTCAACGTCGATGCGGCCTTTGGCGTCGTCGATAATCCGCGCGCAGACTGCCAGCCCCAGCCCGCGTCCCTGGTCGGGATCTTTGGTGGTGTAGAAGGGGTCAAAGATATGCGCCAGGATCTCGGCCGACATGCCGCAGCCGTCGTCGCGCACCGAAATTTTCACGGTGTTGTGCTCAATTGCAGTGGTCAGGACAATCTGTCCTCCGGCAGTCGTTGCGTCTCTGGCATTAAGCAACAGATTGACCAGGACCTGTTGCAGGCGGTGCCGATCGATCCGCACAGTTGCCGGGGTGGTGGCCGGAGTGCAAACGAATTGGCGGGAGTCGAAGATCCCCTGATGGCGGAGGAACTCGACCGCCGCGGTCGTCACTTCATTGATATCGACCGCGTCCAGGGTTTCGGCGGCGGGGCGGGCGTAGTCGAGCAAGTCACGCACCAGCCGATCGATCCGCGTTATTTCGATCATCGCTCGTTCCGCCAGCTCCTGCGCAAGGGTTGCGTCGGGTTCGTTGCGGATTAACGCCAGATAACCGCTGACCGCGCCGAGGGGATTGCCGAGTTCATGCGCCATGCCCGCGGCCAGATGACCAACGGTTGCCAGTTTTTCGGAACGCGCCAGCCGCTGTTGTGCATTGCGTAGTTCACTGTTGGCGGCTTCCAGAGAAGCGATATGCTCTTCGCTTTCGGCGCGGCTTTCCTTGAGTGCGGTGACCATGGTTGCAAACGCTGCTGACAATTCCGCAATTTCACGCGGGCCGGTGACTTGCGGTGCCTGTTCCAGGTCGCCGGCGGCAATGCGTTCGGTAGCGATGCGCAAACGTCCGATCGGGCGAACCACGTTACGGTTAAGCAGATAAAAACCGCAGCCGCTGAGGAGGATGCCGAAAATCAGGACATAACCGATAAACCAGCGTTGCGCCGCTCGAATCCGCATGGCCATCTCGGCAAGAGAAAAACGCAGTTGAACCGCGCCGACAAATTGCCCGCCACGGATCAGGGGCACCGAGATCAAAAAATGACCTTCGCTGTTGCTGCCGAACCAGGCGGGGCTGTCATAGCTCAGGCGGGTTGAATTTTCAAGCGTCTGGCGAACGGTCTGTAACGCGTTCATATCGAGAATAAAATCGAAGCGAGAGGACAATTGTTCGATCGGTGCCAGGGTGTCGTCTACCAGGCTCCAGGCATCGACCGGGACGGATGTCGGCAACGGCTGAGATTCGCCCAGACCGCGTTTTTCGGGAGGGAGGGATAATGATGCGGCAAAGATTTCCGCCGTTGCGGAAAAGGCCGCGATCTGTTGCGCCACCAGTTCCCGTTCGGTTAATTTGAGCAGCAGAAATCCGGAAAAAAGCAGGGCCGCACCGAGCAGGATGATAACATGGACAATGATTTCGGTCCGTAACCCGACCGGTTTTGCCATACGGACTCCGCAACTGCAAATACTTAAATAGAGAAAAAACATCAAAACCAGCAGATGACTCAAAATAGCATAACATGTGTCGCAGGCAAAGCAGAGAGCACAACGATTTTTTCAGCAGTGATTAAAGTGCTGATAATTGTGTACACCCCCTTGACACTGCCCTGTTAAATCATTAAATTACCGACGACCAAACTATTTGGAGGTAACGCATTATGCCAATGTACGAATATCAATGTGAAGCATGCGGGCTGGTTTTTGAGGCTCGCCAGAAATTTTCAGATGCGCCGCTGACTGAATGTCGCGCGTGCCAGGGGCAGGTCAAGAAGCTCATCTCCCAGAACGGATTTGCTCTTAAGGGGGGCGGCTGGTTCGACCAGGGCTATGGTGCGCAAGGTGCCGCACCCTGTGCTGCGGCAGAAGCGGGTGGCGGTTGCGCCGGTTGCCCGAAAGCGGTCAACGCATAAACTGATCTGCATCCCCGGCATTGTCCGGGGATTTTTTTTGGTCTTCCCCTCTCACGATTCCGCAACTCCGGCGGTCGCCTGTTGACGCACAAAAAATTGCCGGGGAACATTCCTGCTGCTTTACTTTCTTAAATCGGTTTCGTATAGTTTTGTTTCTTGTTTTCAGGAGGAAATAATATGGGTAAAATCATCGATGGCAAGGCGATCGCCGCGACGATGCGCGAGACGATCAAGGCAGATGTGGAGACGTTGACGGCGCAAGGGGTGACCCCCGGTTTGGCGGTGGTGCTGGTCGGCGAGGATCCGGCGAGTCGGGTCTATGTGTCGATGAAGGAAAAGGCGTGCGAGCAGGCCGGAATTTTTTCCGACGAACACAAGCTGTCCGCCGCAACGACCGAAGCTCAACTGTTGGCGTTGATCGATGAAATCAACAACGATGCGCGCATCGACGGCATTCTGGTGCAGCTGCCGCTGCCGCCGCATATCGACGAAAGTAAAATTCTCGAAGCGATTTCCCCGGCCAAGGATGCTGATGGCTTCCACCCGTATAATGTCGGGCGACTGGTGACCGGCAACCCCCTCTTTCAGCCGTGTACCCCTTATGGGGTGATGAAGATGCTCGAACATACCGGCGTTGACCTGAAGGGGAAAGAGGTGGTGGTGGTCGGACGGTCGAATATCGTTGGCAAACCGGTGGCGCTGATGTGTCTGGCCGAGCACGCGACGGTAACGATCTGTCATTCGCGCACCCGCGATCTTGCTGCCCAGGTCGGGCGTGCCGACGTGGTGATTGCCGCTGTCGGACAACCGGAGATGATCAAGGGTGCCTGGATCAAGGAAGGTGCGGTAGTTATCGATGTCGGGGTCAATCGCGTGGGGGATAAAAAACTGGTCGGTGATGTCGAATTTGCCGCGGCCAAAGAACGCGCCAGTGCCATTACTCCAGTGCCGGGCGGGGTCGGTCCGATGACGATCACCATGCTGCTCTACAATACGGTTGAAAGCGCCAAGCGCCGCGCCCGCAGATAAATCTTTTTTTGGGAGCAGCCCTGCATGATCATCAGTGAACAAAAAAGCCAGACTGAACTGCTTGCCCAACTGACGGAGAAAGAGCATATTTTTCTGATCGGTTGCGCGGCCTGTGCGACGGCTTGCAAGGTTGGCGGCGAGGAAGAAGTCTTCCAGATGCAGGAATGGCTGCAAACCCTCGGCAAAGAGGTGACCGGCAGCGTGGTGATCGATGAGGCGTGTCACATCATGCGCGCCGGGCGCGACCTGCGCCACCACAAAGTGGCGGTCGCCGCTGCCGATGCCCTGCTGGTGCTGGCGTGTGGTGCGGGGGTCCAGTCGATCTCAGCGTGCAGTGAAAAGCGCGTGGTCGGCGGACTTAACAGTCTGTTTCTCGGCAATATCCGCCGGTTAGGTCAGTTTGAGGAAAAATGTTCTCTGTGTGGCGAGTGTATCCTCAATGAAACGGCCGGTATCTGTCCGGTGACGATCTGTGCCAAGGGGTTGCTGAACGGACCGTGCGGCGGGGTGGAAGACGGCAAGTGCGAGACCGACCGGGAGCTGGACTGCGCCTGGCATCTGATCTTTGAACGACTCAAGGTACAGGGGCGGAGCGGAGTTTTTGCGCGCATCGTGGAACCGAAAAACTGGGGGAAAAAATTTAAACCGGGGCGCCATGAAAACAGGAAATAATACGGATTCGCGCCCATGAGTACCTTACGCCAGAAGATCGAAGCGGGCACTTTCGTGATTACGGCGGAGGTGGCGCCCCCCAAGGGGGTTGATGTGACAACAGCGCTGGCGACGGTGCGGTCGCTGGTCGGGATCGACGCGGTGAATGTCACCGACAATCAGGGGGCCAACATGCGCATGAGTTCGTTGGCACTGGCGTCCTTGTTGCCGCGCGAAGGGATCGAGCCGATTCTGCAGCTGACCTGTCGCGACCGTAACCGCATGGCGTTGCAATCTGACCTGCTCGGTGCGGCGGCGCTCGGTGTCACGAATCTGCTGCTGATCTCCGGCGACCACCCCGGCTTTGGTGATCATCCCCAGGCGCGGGCGGTATTTGATCTTGATTCCGTGCAGTTGTTGCAGACGGTGGGGCGGTTGAACAGCGGAGAGGATCTTTCCGGGGCGAAGTTGACCGGTGTGCCACAGTTTTTTGCCGGTGCGGCAATGACGCCGGAAGCGGAACCGTTTGAGCTGATTTTTCAGAAATACCGTAAAAAAGTGGAGGCCGGGGCACATTTTTTTCAAACCCAGGCGGTTTACGATCTGGCCAGAATGGAGCACTTCATGGCTGCCGCGCGGCCGCTGGGGCGACCGGTACTCCTCGGCGTGCTGTTGTTGCGGAGTGCGGGGATGGCACGTTTTCTCAATGCCCATATCCCCGGTGTCCGGGTCAGCGCGGCGTTGATCGAGCGCCTTGCCGCCGCCAAGAATCCTCTCGATGAAGGGATTGCAATCGCGCGTGAGCAGGTCGCCTATGCCCGCGAACACTGCCAGGGCGTGCATCTGATGACCCTCGGGCATGAAGACCGGATCCCTGCTATCCTGCGCTGAAGGAGCTGAATATGTTGAAGGTAACACCGTTGAACCGGGTGCATCGTGCGTTGGGCGCACGGATGGTCGATTTTGGTGGCTGGGATATGCCGGTGCAGTATGCCGGGGTGATCGAAGAGCATCTCGCCACCCGCGCGGCAGCAGGACTGTTCGATGTGTCCCACATGGGGGAGGTCGAAGTCAGTGGTGCCAACGCGCTCGACTATATTCAGCATCTGACCCTCAATGATGCTGCCAGACTGGTCGACGGGCAGGTGCAGTACAATGCTATCTGTTACCCTGACGGGGGGGTGGTCGATGATGTGACGGTCTATCGTTTCAGTGCGACGTACTACCTGTTTTGTGTCAATGCGTCGAATACCGATAAAGATTTTGCCTGGATGGAAAAAGTTCTTGCGGAACGCGATTTTGGCAATGTGGTGCTGCGCAATCGCAGTGATGAATTTGCCCAACTGGCGTTGCAGGGGCCGCTGGCAGAACAGATTCTGGCACGACTCACCACGGTCGATCTGGGGGCGATCCGTTACTACCATTTCAATGCCGGGGAGGTGGCGGGCAGCGAGACGATTATTTCCCGCACCGGTTATACGGGCGAGGATGGCTTTGAGCTTTACTGTGCCGCTGCCGACGCGGAAAAGGTGTGGCATGCCCTGATGACGGCCGGCGCGGACGACGGTCTGATGCCGATCGGTCTCGGCGCGCGTGACACGCTGCGTCTGGAAATGAAATACGCCCTTTACGGCCACGAACTTTCCGAGCGGATCACGCCGCTGGAAGCGGGGCTGGGCTGGATCACCAAACTCGACAAGGGGGATTTCATCGGTGGCGCTGCACTGCGCCAGCAAAAGGAGGCCGGTGTACCGCGCACGCTGGTGGCACTGCGCATCACCGAATCCGGTATCCCGCGCGCCGATTACCCGCTCTTTTGCGGTGAGCGCGAGGTTGGGGTGGTGACCAGCGGCACGATGTCGCCGTCGTTGCGCTGCGGGATCGGTCTGGGGCTGGTGGCGCGTGACTGCGCCGCGATCGGGACGCAATTAACGGTCGGTATTCGTAAAAAACGGGTCGCGGCGCAGATCGTTAAACCGCCTTTTATCGACAGATAAGCGTTGTTGAAACGCACCATATAGAACTGTTCAGCTTTTTATGTAGGAGCGGCTTTAGCCGCGAACAATCGCGCCTGAAGGCGACTCTTACAGCGTCATTCCGGCAAGATTTTAGCCGGAATCCAGATTTTTGAGGGTTAAAGCCTGGATCCCCGACAGGAGCGCTCGGGGATGACGGCCTTTGGTCGAGCAGGTGAATAATTACCAATTTAAATGATTCAAGGAGCGAAGACGCATGGAATTTCCGGACGAGTTGAAGTACACCGAAGAGCATGAATGGGTGTTGGTTGAGGACGACAGTGTGACGGTCGGTATTACTGATTTTGCCCAGGATGCGCTGGGGGATGTGGTTTTTGTCGAACTCCCCGATGTCGGCGAGATGGTGGAGCTGGGCAAGCCGTTCGGCGTGGTCGAATCGGTCAAGGCGGTCTCCGATATCTATGCCCCGGTCAGTGGCGAGGTGATCGAAATCAATGAGGCGTTGACTGACGAGCCGGAAGTGGTCAATTCCTCCCCCTACGAGGATGCCTGGATGATCAAGATCAAACCGAGCAATCCGGAGGAATTCAACGATCTGCTGTCGGTCGATGAATATCGCGCCCTGACCGAAGAGGACTGATGGCGTCGCCATTCACTCTTTTCGCTGACACATTATTACAACCGGGAGGCGCGGATGCGCTATCTGCCACAAACTGAAACTGATATCCGGGAGATGCTGGAGACCATTGCCGTCGATGATATCGAGGCCCTCTTCAGTGCGATCCCCGCTGAAGTCCGCTTGCAGCGACCGTTACGGTTGCCGGAGGCAATGGCTGAAAGTGAACTGCTGAGTGAACTGAAGCGTCTGGCGGCGGCCAACGCCGATCCTGACCGCTATCTGTCGTTTCTTGGCGGCGGAGCCTACAACCACTTTATCCCGGCGGTGGTTGACCAGCTGATTTCACGCAGTGAATTCTACACCGCCTATACCCCCTATCAGCCGGAGATCAGCCAGGGCACGTTGCAGGCGATCTTCGAATACCAGACGCTGATCTGTCAGCTGACCGGCATGGATGTCGCCAATGCGTCGCTGTATGATGGGGCCTCGGCGTGCGCCGAGGCGGGGTTGATGGCAGTGCGGGCGGCGCGTCAGCGGCGCAAGGTGTTGCTGTCTGGCGCGTTGCATCCAGAGTATCGGGAGACGGTACGAACTTACTGCCAGTATCTGCAGATTGAGCTGGTGGAAGTGCCGTTTGGCGCAGACGGCATAACCGATCGGGAGCGGCTGACCGAACTGCTCGATGCGGAGACTGCGGCGGTGGTGGTCGGCTATCCGAATTTTTTCGGAGTCGTCGAACCGCTGGCCGATTTTGCAGCAGCAGCCCAGGCTGCGGGGGCGCGACTGGTGGCGGCGGTTGCTGAGCCGCTGGCGCTCGGGCTGTTCAAGTCGCCGGGTGAACTCGGTGCCGATATCGTTGCCGGAGAAGGGCAGAGCTTCGGTATTCCGGTGTCGTTCGGCGGGCCGTACCTGGGGTTCTTTGCCGCCCGCGACAAGGATGTGCGCAGTATGCCCGGTCGCCTGATCGGGGAAACGGTGGATCGTGACGGGAAGCGTGGCTTTGTGCTCACTCTGGCGACCCGTGAACAACACATCCGCCGCGAAAAAGCGACCTCGAACATCTGTTCCAACGAGGGGCTTTGTGCGTTGACCGCGACGGTCTATCTGGCGCTGCTCGGCAAGCAGGGGTTGCGTGAAGTGGCACAGCAGAACTATGCCAAAGCAGCCTAAGCCAGGGAACAGATCGCGGCGTTGCCACATTGCTCCCTGCCGTTTGCGGCGCCGACATTCAACGAATTTGTGGTCGAGACCGACGCACCGGCCGCGGTGGTACTGCAACGCCTGGCTGGTGAGCGGATCCTTGCCGGGCTTGATCTGCAGCGTTACTATCCACAGATGGCAAACCGCTTGCTGGTCTGCGTGACAGAACAAAACTCACGGGCGCAGATCGATACGCTGGTCGCGGCGCTGGCAGGAGGTGCGGCATGAAGGGGGTCGGAACCAGCGGGTTGATACTGAACGAAAAACTGCTTTTCGAATACTCCGCCGCGGGGCGCAAAGGATATAAGTCTGGCGCAACTCGATGTGCCGGAGTCAACGCCGCCGCAGGAGCTCATCCGCGATGAGATTCCCGGTTTCCCGGAGCTGTCGGAGGTCGATGTGGTGCGCCATTTTACCGACTTTCAACCTGGAACTACGGTGTCGATTCCGGTTTTTATCGGCTCGGCAGCTGCACCATGAAATACAACCCCAAGGTCAACGAAACGGCTGCGCGTCTGCCCGGTCTGGCGCAACTTCATCCTGCCACGCCGCAGTCGCTGGCGCAGGGAGCGCTGGAGTTGATGTATGGCTTGCAGGGTGCGCTGGCAGAAATTTCCGGGTTTGCGGCGCTGACGTTGCAACCCGCCGCTGGATCGCACGGCGAACTGACTGGCATGCTGATGATTCGTGCCTGGCACGAGGCGCAGGGACGCCCGCGCACCAAGGTCTTGATCCCCGACACCGCTCACGGCACCAACCCGGCCTCGGCAGCGATGTGCGGTTACGAGGTCGTGCCGATCGCCGGGACCGGAGGGGTGCTCAGCGCCGCGCGGGTTGCGGCGCTGATGGATGAGGATGTTGCCGCGCTGATGGTGACCAATCCGAATACCCTCGGTCTGTTCGAGGCGGAAATTCGCGAAATATGCGCCGTTGTTCACGCCAGGGGTGGACTGGTTTACTGTGACGGGGCCAATCTGAATGCCTTGCTGGGGATCGCGCGCCCCGCCGATATGGGGATCGACGTGATGCACTTCAATCTGCACAAGTCTTGCCAATGATTGTCACACCCTCGACCTCGCCAAGCGCTTGATCGATTACGGATATCATCCGCCGACGATTTATTTTCCGTTGGTGGTTCACGGGGCGATCATGATCGAGCCGACTGAAACCGAAAGTAAGGAAGTGATCGACGCGTTTTGCGATGCGATGCTGGCCATTGCTGCCGAAGCGCAGGACAACCCCGCATTGCTCCATGCTGCACCCGTGCGCACCAAGGTGCAGCGCCTTGACGAGACCGGGGCGGCGCGTAAGCCGAAGCTGAAATGGACCGGGTGATCCCGTTTTACAGCAAGTAACTACTGTTCAGCTCTTTTGTAGGAGCGGCTTTAGCCGCGAACCATCGCGCCTTAAGGCGACTCCTGCAGCGTCATTCCGGCAGGGGTTTAGCCGGGATCCAGGGTTTTCAGGGTTGAAAGTCTGGATCCCCGACAGGATCGCTCGGGGATGACGACCTTTGGGTGGGCAAGTGAATAGTTACTACAGCAATACATAAACAGGAAATGGGTCGCTCTTGAGTGGCCCATTTCAGTTTATGCGGTTCAGTTGACATCGCGGCGTTGTCCGGAAATCTGATAAATAAAAGAGACGGAGAATTCCAGAAATTCCTGCTGATAATGGGAGGGAAACTCACCGTAAGGGGCACCGCGCCGCACTGCACCAATGGCGGTTTCATCGAGGATGGCATAACCGGAAGAACGAAGCAGTTTCACGTCGGCGACGCTGCCGTCGCGGTTGATGCGGATGCCCAGCAGTGCCACCCCTTCCTGCCCGCGCTCTCCCGCAGCAACCGGGTAGTTCCAAACCATGCGGATATTATCGCGAAAGCGGTAAAAAAATGAGCTGAGCAGGTCGTTTTGCAGGTCGAAATGCAGATATTCCCCTTCGCGCATGTCGTCGCGCCGGGCGCGGCGCGCTTCCTTGCCAAGGGTGGCGACAGCGGTTGCATCAGCAAGTTGCAGATACGATTTCGGGTCGAGGGCCGCAACTCCCTCCGGTTTTGGCGGGCTGGTCAGCGCGCTGTCAGGGCGTGCTTCGCCCGTTTTCCGGTCGGCCTCAGGGGTGGGCGGCGACGGCAGACCGGATTGCGGTGCGCCGGTGTGCCCGACCTCCGTCTCTTGGGTCTGGGGCGCGGCGGAAAATGGTGTGGTATCTTCAAAGGAGTCGCCTTGGGGGGCGGTTTCGACGGCGACCACCTGATTGATTGGGCCGAGACGTTTGGCCGGTCGGTCGCGGGGGATATCGAGTTGCTTATCCGGTTCGACATCAAGCTCGATTTTGCGCGGCTCCACGGAACGAATTTCAACAAAGACCGGTTTTTCCTGCACCGTTGGTGGCGACATCCTGACCCCCGGCAAGAATTGCAATGCCAGAAGGTGGAGCAGCAGTGAGAGGATAAGAAACCCCCACAGAAAAAGAGTGTGATGTTGTTTCAGGTTCATCGTGGGTAGATTAATCTCCGATAAAATTTGATGGCGTCGCAAAAAGTCCGCCCTACTGCGTTACGCCGGTTTTTCAGGACCTCGACCTACCTGCTGTAGGCCTTCGCCCCTGAAAAACCACCAGGCCTTGTAGGACGAAATTTTTGCTTAGCCATCCCATGAGTTTTTGCGAGTGCATCAAAATTTCGCCCATTATACACAAACTTTTTTATCCAGGTCAAAGAATGCACCGCACGTCGTCCGCGAGCCG
Source organism: Desulfuromonadaceae bacterium (assembly GCA_019429445.1). NCBI lineage: Bacteria > Pseudomonadati > Thermodesulfobacteriota > Desulfuromonadia > Desulfuromonadales > Desulfuromonadaceae > Desulfuromonadaceae bacterium. The sequence goes on along the minus strand of JAHYIW010000010.1, from coordinate 90,795 downwards.
ATAAACGGTTGACCGGCGCGTCCTCTTCAGGTATAAAAGGAAAGTTTTGAGATAAATAAAGCTTTGTTTTGGAGGAGAAGAGCCATGCATCTAGTTGACCAGATTAAAGCAAAAGCAAGAGCAAATCGTCAGACTGTCGTGTTGCCGGAGGGCTACGACGAGCGCATGGTCGAGGCGGCGGGGAAGATTGTCGCCGACGGGCTGGCCAATGTTGTCCTGCTCGGCAACGTTGCCGCGTTGCAGGCCAAAGCGGCAGAGCTCGGTGCGTCGCTTGAAGGGGTCGAATTAATTGACCCGAAGAGTGCCACCACCCTGGATGTTTATGCGGCGGACCTTTGCGAAATCCGCAAAAAAAAGAAACTGACTACAGATGACGCAAAAAAACTTCTGACGGGGGAAGACAATCTTTATTTCGGAGCCATGATGGTTCAGAAAGGGGATGCGGGGGGGATGGTTGCCGGGGCGTTCAATACCACCGGTGATGTGCTGCGGGCGGCCTTTCAGGTGATCGGTACGGCTGCCGGGATGAAAACCGTGTCTTCGGTTTTTCTGATGGTTACCAAAACGCCGGAATTCGGTGTGAACGGTACCTTGTGCTTCGCCGATTGTGCGGTGAACCCGAACCCCGACGCCCAGGCGCTGGCCGAGATCGCGGTGGCGACGGCGAGCAGTTGCAAGAGCTTCCTCGGGGTTGACGCGAAGGTCGCCATGCTTTCGTTCTCGACCAAAGGAAGCGCCAAGCATGAGGATGCCGACAAGGTTCTCGAGGCGCTGCGCATCGCCAAAGAGCTTGCACCTGATTTACAAATTGACGGCGAATTGCAGGCCGATGCGGCGTTGTTGCCGAAGGTTGGCGCCAAGAAGGCCCCTGGTTCGTTAGTGGCGGGGCAGGCGAACACACTGGTCTTCCCCGATCTTGATTCGGGAAATATCGGCTACAAACTGGTCGAGCGCCTCGCCGGGGCGGAGGCCGTTGGCCCGATTATTCAGGGGTTGGCCAAGCCGGTGAATGATCTGTCGCGCGGTTGTTCGGTGGATGATATTATCTCGGTCGCGGCGATCACCGCGGTACAGGCGCAGGGCTGATTCCCCGAACCGACGCAGAAAAAGTGTAACCAAAAGAAAGCCCCCGACAGAATCTCTTCTGCCGGGGGCTTTCTTTTGTCGCGTTGCAACGGATGATCAGAGTTGGAAATCGCTACTCGCGAAGGTGTAGGGATATTTCATGTGATCGGTATAGGTCCCTTCGAGGATGGCGACAACATCCTCGGTGAAGACCAGCTCTTCGTTGGTTGGAATAACGAAGACCTTGATTGGGGAATCTGGTGTGGTGATGACACTCTCGCGCTTGCGGGTCATGGTGTTACGATTGACTTCCTTGTCGACAATAATACCCAGGTGCTCAAGTCCCTCGAGGGCAATCTCGCGAATTTTCCATCCCATTTCGCCGACACCGGCGGTAAAAACGACAGCATCGAGTTTTCCGGTCGCGGCCAGGTACGAGCCAATATATTTTTTGAGGCGGTAGCCCTCAATGTCAAGGGCCAGCTGGCAACGCGGGCAGCCGCCCTTTTCGGCCCCTTCAATCACATCACGGCGGTCAGTATACTGGCCGGTGATACCGAGGATGCCCGATTTCTTGTTGAGGATCGAATCGATTTCTTTGGCGGAAAGATTTTCCTGCTGCTGGATGAACATCGGAATTGCCGGGTCAATGTCGCCGCAGCGCGTGCCCATGACCGCCCCTTCCAGAGGCGTAAGCCCCATCGAGGTGTCGATCGATATACCGCCTTTGATGGCGGTGTGGGAAACACCGTTGCCGATGTGCATGGTGATGAGGTTGCAGTCTTGCGCCGCCTTGCCGAGCATCACTGCCGCACGTTTGGAGACATAGAGATGGCTGGTGCCGTGAAACCCGTAACGGCGTACACCGTACTTTTCATACCATTCGTGCGGCAGCGGGTAGGTGTAGGCATATTCCGGCATGGTTTGATGGAACGCGGTGTCGAAAATCGCAATATGCGGGACATCGGGCAGGACCGCCTGGGCCGCCTCAATCCCGGAGATGTTCGGCGGATTGTGCAACGGGGCCAGGTGCTGGACATCTTTGATCGCATCAAGAACTTCTTCCGAGATGCGTACTGAACAGGTGAATTTTTCGCCACCGTGAACAACCCGGTGTCCAACGGCGGAAATCTTGCTCATATCAGTGACAACGCCGTATTCCCGGTCACTGAGAGTTTTGATAATCAAATGAATTGCGACCTTGTGATCCGGGCATTCATACTCTTCACGGTAGGTTTCGCGACCGGGAACTTCGTGAATGATAAACGAATCACCAATCGTTACGCGCTCAACCATCCCCTTGGCGATAATTTCTTTTTTTTCCCAGTCAAATAATTGGTATTTGACGGAAGAACTTCCGCAGTTCAGTGCCAGAATATCCATGGAATAAAAACCTCCTTCGTAAGCGTTGATGTCGGGTATTTTAAGTGCAATGGTAAGTATAATGGTGTTTGATAGTTGTTTACACCGGCGCTTTCGGCAAAGGTGAAAATGGAGACATTCTGTCGCCAGAATCGCGCGTTGATAAGTTCTAGAGACTAACGAAAGTGGCTGCGGATTGCAAGAACTTTCGTTTTATTGTGGCCTGGCAAGAATCCTGCTGGACACCACAACGTAACTGGTGTATATAATTGCGAAACGGGGTGTCCCCGAACATTCTTTGATAAGGAGGTGATTCCATTGGCTCACGTAATTACTGATGAATGTATCAATTGCGCCGCTTGTGCCGATGCCTGTCCGGTCGACGCGATCAGCGAAGGTACCGACAAACACGTGATTGATGCTGACACTTGCACTGATTGTGGTGCTTGCAAAGATACCTGCCCGGTTGGCGCCATCGAGGGTTGATATTCTGAGCAGGTCGACGTAAGTTGTCTCTGTGAATTCCAAAAATGTCAAACAAAAAAAGCCGCGCAACAGCGCGGCTTTTTTTGTTTGAACCCTTTCGAGCTATTTCTCGGCTTTGAGCGGTTCGACTGAAAATTCAGTCAAGTTTTCGGGAAGATTTTTGAAAACAATCGTAAACGCGAGGGTTTTCCCGGAGGTGACCTCTGAATTAGTCATCGTGTCACCGAACGGGTTCTCCATTTTTGATTTAATTTTATCCCAGGAGAGCGTCTGCAGATCTTTCGGGGCAAGCGGATTGCCGCAATAAACCTTGGTGTAACGTAAAATTTCTCCGTTGGCGCCATAAATGACCCCTTTGACAGCGAGCGCCGAGCGCGTGTCGGGATATGCGTTGGTTGCTTTGCCCTCGACGACAAACAGCTGCCCTTCACCGGCATTGTCAACAAAGTAACCGTTTAATTCGCTCAGGCGAATTTTGATTTTATCCTCTTCCGCCGTGGCGTTGCCGAGCAGAACCTCGATGCGCTGCTGAATCCTGGCGATATCAAGCGTGCCGTCCAGCCAGTAGAAGTAGCCCCCTGCACCGGCAATACCGAGTACGAACAGCAAGAGCAGAAGTTTGAAGAAGGTGCCGATGGCACTCTGGCGTTGCGGGGGGCGCTCCGGAGCTGCTTCGCGCTCTCTGCGCGGTTCGCTGAAGTTGTCTGCAAAGTGGGTGTCTTCGGAAAGCCCGGAGCTGACGCGACTCTCATCCTCCGCTTCGTCGGGGGCCGTCTCAAGCGAAGCGGAACCACTTATTTCGATACCGGCGAACGAGTCATCGTCGCCGAACGAAAATTCTTCGCCGCCAGCGGCGTCTTTTTGAGGCGGGGCAGGGGGTTCTTCATCGTCAAAACCGAAGTCAAAGCCACCTTTCTCTTCTTCAAAAGAAAAATTATCACCCTCCGCTTCATCCGCACTGTCCGCCGGGAGGGTTGGTGTATCGTCGCTGTCCAATTTGAAGCCGAAGGCATCATCGCTCGCGCCACTCGTGGTGAGTCCCGCGTCTTCATTGCCTGCCGGTTCTTCCTCGGTAAAAGCAAAGTCGTCGGCAGACTCCCCAGGGGCGCCGAAGGTAAAATCCTCTGCGGAATCGCCCTCTGCAAAAGGATCTTTGGCGGCGCTGCTGTCATCAAAATCAAAATCAAAATCACCGCTTGACTCGGTCATTGCGTCTGCCGATGTGCCTGTGTCGTCAGCAAAATCATCGGACGGCGCATGATCATCTACGTCAATGTCGAACGCCAGGGAAGAATCATCATGTCCATCGTCACTCCTTTGGACAGGGACCGGTTCCTGAACCGGAGCAGGTTCGGGGGGGGCGGGAGCGGGCGTTGGTGCGGGCGCTGATGCATTGACGGTGAAAACGTGTTTGCATTTGGAGCAGCGGACTTTTGTCCCTTCCGGCTTGATCTTTTCGTCGGCGAGTTTAAAACGTGCCTGACATTCCGGGCATTCAATGATCATGGAAGGCTCTCCCTGATTCGATCTGAGGATTTGCTGATTTCAACTCTGCGGCAATAAACAGATAGTGCCCAGATTGCGATAACGTTCGTCCATGTCAAGACCGTAGCCGACCACAAAGCCGTTGTCGATTGAAAAACCGACATAGTCGGCGGCTATCGGAACCTCGCGACGCGCATGTTTGTCGAGCAGGGTGCAGACTTTTAATGAGCGCGGTCGGCGTTGCTGCAAAAGATGACAAAGTGTTTCCAACGTGCGTCCGCTGTCGATGATGTCCTCAATAATGACAACATCGCGGTCGGTGATTGACATGTCGAGATCTTTCCGGAATTCAACGATGCCGGATGAAGCAGTGTCCGAGCCGTAGCTGGCGAGGCTGACAAAATCGACGACTGTCGGCACCGCTATCGCTCGGATCAGGTCAGCGATGAAGATGAAAGATCCTTTCAGCACGCCGATGAGCAGAACGTTCCCTGCGGGGTAGTCAGCGCTGATTTCCGCGCCGAGGCGCTGGACCGTTGTGGCAATATCCTCGGCGGAGTAAAGTTCTTTCATGACTCTTTATTGTCCTGTATTGTTAATGGTGAGCAACATTGTATAGCAGGGGAATGGCCTTTTGTCAATTTTTTCACGATGTTGCAGCAAATTCGTGCGCAATTGTGCTACAATCCCGCTGTGGTTTGTGTGATGCTCAAAATAAAATTTCCGAGGAGCTCATTATGTCGTGTCGTTTGCTGTTACTCATCAATTTTATTCTTTGTTTTGCGTTGGCCGCGCATGCCGGAGCACCCCGGCTGGAGGTGTCTTCCCCGGAATTTGATTTTGGCCAGGTCTATGCCGGGGAACAGGTTGAACACCTTTTTCAACTCAGCAATCAGGGCGATGCTGCATTGGTCATCGATCGGGTACGCAGTTCGTGTGGTTGTACGGCGGCGCTGCTCAGTGAATCGACGCTTGCCCCTGGTGAGTCTGCCGAACTTAAGGTCCGCTTCGATTCCACCCGTTTTTCTTATGAAGTGGTCAAAACAGTTTATCTGTACAGCAACGATCCCCAACGACCGGTTGTGCAGTTGAGTTTGCGTGGTATCGTGCAGCCCGAGATTACGGTTGTCCCCCGCGAACTTGATCTCGATGATCTGCGTCCGGATGTTGTCCGTGAGGAAGTTGTGATCATTGAAAATCATGGCGCGCGCACTCTTCGTTATTCGTCAGTCACGGCGACCGCTGCGGAAGTTTCCGCAACCCTCGACAAAGCTGAACTGGGCGCCGGTGAACAAACCACCTTGCGGGTGCGACTGTCTCCGGGGGGGGGGCGTGATCGGTTGAACGCATATGTTATTCTCACCTGCGCCCAGAGCAATTGCGATCTGCGCGTACCGGTTTTCGGCCGTGTGCTGGCGGCGCATCAATAGCGCTGCGTTGGTGGCGCAATTTATTTACTGAGCCTCCCTCAATCATGTTACGCAAGAGGCAGACGATTCTTGCGCAGATCAGCTTGTCAAGCCCGTCTTGTTCGGTTAAGACTCGTAGCTGATTCAACATTCATGTACTCGCAAAAACTTGCAACCTGGAGGTCACATGGAAGATCCGTTGCCGACGCAACAGCGTCGCCGTTTTTTGCAGATGATATTGGGCGCGCTCGGTGTTGCGCTCGCAGCCCTGCTTGGCTGGCCGATTTTTCGTTTTTTGCTCCCCCCTGGCGGGGACGGCGGGGGCGGAGCGATCAGCCTCCCACGCGACATTGTCGCCGTCGGCAAAGCACACTTTTTCGATTTTAAGGGACGCCCTGCGGTGCTGATCGCACCGTCCGCTGGCGAGTATCTTGCGCTGTCCGCGGTGTGCACGCACCTTGGTTGTATTGTCAAGTGGGTCGCCGACCAGGATGAATTTCTTTGCCCGTGCCACGGCGGGCGCTTCGCGCCTGACGGTCGGGTGCTCGGCGGCCCGCCGCCGAAGGCGCTGGAAAGCTATGCGGTTGCGGTAGATGGCGACCAGTTGCTGGTTAGTCAGAAAAAGGTGGTCTGATGAAAAAATTCCTTATCGACTGGCTGGATGAGCGTCTTGCTGTGCGCGCACTGCTGCATGACCAGCTGACCGGTTATCTGCTTCCTCGCACCCTGACCGTCTGGCATACCCTCGGGGCGGTTCTGCTGGCACTCTTCGGGCTACAGCTTTTGACCGGGATTTTGCTGCTGGTGTATTATATCCCCAGCCCCGAAACGGCTTTTGCCAGCGTTGAGCGGATCATGAATGATGTTCCGTTCGGCTGGCTGATCCGCACCTTGCATGCGGTCGGTTCGAACATCATTGTTGTCGCGCTACTGCTGCACATGGTGTCCGTTGCTTTTATGGGGAGTTACAAAAAACCGCGTGAACTGACCTGGTTATCCGGGTTTATCCTGTTTAACCTCGGGCTGGTGCTGTGCCTGACCGGCTATCTCCTCCCCTGGAGTCAGTTGTCGTTCTGGGCGACGACGGTTGCCACCGATGCCGCCGGTGCGGTGCCGATAGTCGGTGCCAAACTGGTTGAATTTTTGCGCGGCGGGCCGATGGTCAGCGGGGTAACGCTGGGGCGTTTCTTTGCCCTGCATGTGATTGTCCTGCCGCTGGCCCTCTTTGGCCTGATCGGATTTCATCTTTACAGCATGCGCCGCACCGGCATCGCAACACCCCCGTTCGGAGCGGACTATCAGCAACCGGCTGCCGCCGATATTCGATTGCATGAAGAGCATCAAGGGGGGATCCCGTTCTTTCCCAACTTTGTGGTCAAGGATGGCGCAATGATCATGTTTTTTTTGGCGCTGCTCGTGATGGTGAGCTTCTTCATCCCGCAACTGTTTTTTCCCCCGACAACGCTGGAGCCTGCTGACCCCTTTACCACCCCGGAGAAGATCAAACCCGAGTGGTATTTCCTCTGGGCGTATCAGACGTTGAAGATCTTCCCCAGCAAATTGATCGGACTCGGTGTGCAGGGGGTATTTATGACATTTCTGGCGCTGTTGCCATTCATCGATGTTGGTGTTGAACGCCGTCCGGCGCGACGACCCGTCTTTTTAACCGTTTATTTTCTGATTTTGCTGATTTTTCTGGCGCTATCGATCTGGGGGCATCTCTCATGAAAGGGCGAAATTCTGGTTGCTGGTGTCTGCTGATGTTGACCCTGTTGTTCAGCTTCTGGCAGGGGCAGGCGTGGGCCGAGGAGGAAACGGTCTGCTTGCAGTGCCACGTCGCGCAGCCTGATGCATTGGGGGAAGCGGTGATCGCCTGGCGGCAGAGTGTCCACGCCGTCAACGGGATTTCGTGCCATGACTGTCATGGTGGTGACCCCACCGATTTTGCCATGGCAATGAGTCCGGAGCGCGGTTTTCTCGGTGTCCCTGCCGACAGCGATATCCCGGCTTTTTGCGGGAAATGTCATCTTGGCGTTGCTGACATTTATCAGGACAGCGCACATGGCCGGGCGCTGGGAAAGGGTGGTCCGCAGTGTGTCACCTGTCATGACAATCATCGCGTGCAGTTGGCAAGTCACGATTTGATCAACGAGCGGGATTGCAGCCGTTGCCATAGCTATGATCGGGCGGCAGAGATCAAACAGGCGGTCAAGGAAATTGACCTCGGTATCATTGCGGCGAACAATGATCTGGCGGCGCTTAAGCGGATCGGGATCCGCACCAGGCCGTTAGAGGATAAACTGTTTGCGCTGCGCAACGATTATCATCGCCTCTTTCATACCGTTGAAAGTGAAAAAGTACGTAAAGCCGCGACCGATTATCGCTCTCGCCTCGCCGCAATAACGGCGGAGACCACAGCTGTCAATGCCCGACTTGACACCCGCAAGATCTGGGGAGGAGCGGCCGTGGTGCTATTGATCATCGCCGCAGTGGTGCTGCTGCAACTGAAGAAAAGCTACGCTACCCGTACCAGCGGCGACGATTAGTTGTTTAAGGTCTCTTGCAGTTGTTGGTAGGCGCGCTCCAGGTTGACTTCCATGAAGCGCTCATACCCTTCGAGTTGACGGTAGCGCGGCAGGGCAAATTCCTGACGGATTTCTTCCAAGGGTTTCCCCTGTTCTATCGCTGCCAGCAGTTTTGAAAGAAAACTTTTGAAATATTTTATAAAATCGGTCACGGCCTGCGCTTTACTGACCGGGCCGTGTCCGGGAATGATTTTTTTCACCTGCAACTGTTCGATGAATTCCAGCGCGGTGATCCATTCACGCATATAACCGTCGCCGAGGTAGCCGACGCTGTTGACGTAGAGCAGGTCACTGGTAAAGAGGGTTTTCCTCTCGGGGAGATAGACCAGCAGATCCCCTTCACTGTGGCCGCGTCCCACCTCGGTGATCACCACGGTCGAGTTTCTGCCCAGGTCGAGGGTCAGCCCTTCACTGAAAAAGAGGATCGGATATTCCGGCTGACGCACTTCGCTGCGCAAGGCCTCCCGCGTCTGCCAGGTCATGATCACATCGACCCCGGCGGGAAAGTCAAAATCGATATAAGAAAAACCCCGGTGGTGGTGAGGCAGCACGAAATAGCGCAACGGTTTGGAGGTGATTTTGGGGATGATGCTGAGTAATCCTGCAATCGCGGCGCGAGTCATGTGCGCGCCCCCGGCGACGACGTAGCTCTCCCCCACCACAAAAAAGGCATTACTGCTCGCCCCCTCGCCATCGATAGCAAGCGCCGCATAGAGCCCATCCCCCAGGTCTTCGACACGGTACGCCGCGTGGGCCGCCGGTGGAAGGCTGAAGAGCAGACTGGCACAAAGGAGCAGAAGTATTTTCAGCATGAAGTTCATCGCGGAAGTATACCAGTTTGTGAAGCAGCGGAGCAACGGCGGAATTTCAGTTGCATTCACCGGGGGGATACGGTATAAAACCCATCCAATGCGCGATTAGCTCAGCTGGATAGAGCGCTGCCCTCCGGAGGCAGAGGTCGCAGGTTCGAATCCTGCATCGCGCGCCAATAAAATCAAGGGGTTAGCCAGTTTTTGGCTGCCCCTTTTTTGATGTGATTTTAAAAAGGTTCCCTATAGGTTCCGGTGAAACAGAAAAAAACCGCTCCGCAAAACTCAAGATGATGATCAATATCCGGCTGTAGATAGCAATGCAGGGGCTGACCTCCACGGCGTGGTGATCGTCCCTTGGCGGTCTTGTCAGGAGGTGGGGATTACCGTGGCTGGTGGTGAGAGGTGCGAGTGCAGGTGATCAGCGGCTTTTGTCTGATAGAACGCTCCCTGCATCGTCACTGGCCAAAAAAAAAGCGGCCCACCTGTGAGGTGAACCGCCTAAAAGGTTTTTATGGGATAAACCCACTATTCAGGGCCACTCACTATTTCAATAATATCTCCGTTCATATCTGCTTTTGCTTTAACTGAGTTAATGACGACTCCACCAAAAGCATTTTTACCTCTAAAGGTAGTCGCGCGGATTTACGAATTTGTGCAGGAAAGGCTGAATCCCCTCTGACCCCCTTTTGCTAAAGGGGGGATGCGCATTGGCCATCAACAAAAGGGAGAGACTGCTTGTCCTCCCCCTTAGTAAAAGGGGGACTGAGGGGGATTTGTTCGACGAAAATTTCAGGAGAAATTTTAAATGTCGGAGTCGATATTGCCACCTCTTAAATCGCTGTTTAAAACAGAAAAAATTGAGGGAATAACAAAGAACTTGATGTCGATATGAAAACACCTCCTGGCGCTGCGCCAGAAGGTGTTTCAGTGAAGTGATCTACCGGAAAATCCAGGAAATAATCTGTTGGTACCGAAGGCCGGACTCGAACCGGCACGCCGCGAGGCAACGGTGTTTGAGACCGTCGTGTCTACCAATTCCACCACTTCGGCAAGGCGGGGTGAATTATAATGATTTGACGTTGGTTGTCAAGCCTATTGAACAACGCTTATTGAATCGAGGGAAATTCGTGGCATTAGAGGTGTTGTGATGGTTGCGAAAAATTGTGATACGTATTATATTTCTGCGCGAGTGATTGAAGTCGCAATCAATTGAATGCAAGAGACGTTTTGAAAGGGTTTATTGATGAGGCTGTTAGCTGGGTTTTTAATCGTATGGCTGTGGGCTGTTCCCGGAGTTGCGTTCCAGAAGGATGGCTGTGGTGCGGGGAGTTGTGTGGATTGCCATTCTTTGGAAATTAAGGAAGCGGCTACCTTGCTTGAAAAAGGGGGCGTCAAGGTGCGCAGTGTGGAGTTCGCCGAAGTTCCCGGATTCTGGGTGGTCGATGCAACTCGTGGTGACCAGCGTTTCCCGTTGTATATCGATTTTTCGAAGAAATATATCCTGGCGGGGAATGTTATTCGGTTGCAGGATGGAAAAAATATTACCGCTGAGTGGATGGAAGATGCCAAGGAAGCTGATCCGCCGGAGAAGGTGACGGTTGATTTCTCAAAAATATCACTCGATGACGCGTTGATTCTGGGGAAGAAAGATGCTCCGGTCAAGGTTGCCGTTTTTACCGACCCCCTCTGTCCTTACTGCAAACGTCTTCATGAAGAGTTGAGCAAGGTTGTCGCCCAGGATCCCGCTGTCGCTTTCTATATCAAACTTTTTCCGTTAAAGATGCATGGTCAGGTTGCACGCAATATTTCCATCGCGGCATCTTGTCAGAATTCGCTGGCACTTCTTGAAAAGGGGTTTGATCTCGGAGATTTGGAGCAGGAGGCCAGGGCAGAAGGGTTGAGTGACGCGGACAAGGCCGGATTGACGGAGAAAATTCGCACCATCAAGGAGCTGATGCTGAGAAATCAATGTCAGACCGATGTGCTTGAACGAACCGCCGCCCAGGCCGCCGAGTTGGGTATTCGTTCGACACCGACGCTGGTATTTCCCAGTGGCGAAGTTGTCCCAGGGGCAAAGCCGGCTGACCGGATTCTTGAAATATTGGGGCGTGCTCCGGCCAAAGGAAACAAGACTAAATAAGATTTCACTCGCAAAAAAGAATTTGATGGCAATCGTGTGGTTGTTCTGTTAGATAATTAGCTGCTCGGGCAACAATTAAACTGGAGGATTTTAAATGGGGTTGATGGACGGAAAGCGCGGACTGATTCTCGGTGTCGCGAATGAATTAAGTATAGCCTGGGGTGTTGCTCAACAACTGCGTGCGGCAGGGGCTGAGCTGGCATTCACTTATCTGAATGATTCTTTGGAAAAACGCGTTCGTCCTTTGGCGGAAAGCCTCGACGCGAAACTTATTTTACCCTGTGATGTCGCACGCGATGAAGATATTGAAGCTCTTTTCGCCGAGCTCGAAAAAGCCTGGGGAAAGATTGACTTCGTTGTTCACGCGGTGGCGTTTGCCAATCGTGAAGATCTGAAGCACGACTTCAGTCAGACCAGTCGTGAGGGATTCCGTCTGGCACTGGATATCAGTGCCTATTCGATGGTCGCGGTTACGCGTTGCGCCGTACCGTTGATGAATCCCGGTGGGGGTATCGTCACCATGACTTATCTGGGGGCGGCGCGTGTTATTCCTGATTACAATGTCATGGGGGTGGCCAAGGCGGCTCTGGAAGCTTCGGTACGTTATCTGGCGGCGGAGTTGGGGGGCAAAGGCATTCGGGTCAACGCGATTTCTGCCGGGCCGATCAAAACGCTGGCGGCTTCGGGGATTGCCAATTTCCGTGAAAAGTTGCGGGTCGGCGAGGAGCGTTCGCCGCTCCGTCGCAGTATTACCCAGGACGAAGTTGGCAAGGCAACGCTCTATCTGTTGTCAGATCTTTCCAGCGGGGTCACCGGCGAGATTCATTATGTTGACGGTGGTTTCAACGTGACGGCCTGATGACTGGTCCGTTGTGTGATGTTCCCTTTTTTAAAAGGCCCGTAAGGGCCTTTTTCCGTCCGCAGTGGCCAGACACTGATGTTACACGGTAATCTTTCCGGCCTGAAGCCGGGCCAAATCAACGCGCTGGAACGGATTGAACGGCGACGGATACCTGCCGACAGCCTGATTTCTCCTGAACTTGGCCGTTTCCTCTGTGAGCAGTCCCGCGAACTGCGCCGCCAACTCGGCTTGATCATTGATCGGGCCGGGATCATCAAGTATGTGATCGTCGGCGATGATCGGGAAATCATGATCCCTGATCTGTCCGACTTTGGTCTCGGTCGCAGCGGCCTGCGCGGGTTGCGCTGTGTCCATACCCACCTGAAAAATGAACGCTTGTCACGTGACGACCTGACCGACCTGGAACTGCTGCGTCTTGACATGATGGCAGCACTGGTGGTTGATGATGACGGTCTCCCCGCTGCGGCTCATTACGCTCACCTGCTCCCGCCCAATCCCACCGGGCGCAAGGTTGCCGAATTTTCCGTACCGTCACTCCATGCTCTCGACCTTGATTTTGGTGCGTTGTTGTCCGGTCTGGAAACTGAACTTGAACGTTCCCTGGCTGAAACCGTCGATCTCAGTGACGGGCGCGAACGGGCGATTCTCCTCTCGGTCAGTATGGTGTCGCGGCAGGAAACGGATGATTCCCTTGACGAACTGGCCGAACTGGCGCGTACCGCTGATGTTGTGGTGCTCGACCGTTGTGTCCAGCGCCCGCGTCAGTTTAACCCGAAATATCTGATGGGAATTGGCAAGCTGAAAGACGTTGTGATTGATGCCTTGCGCCAATCTGCAACGTTGCTGATTTTTGACCAGGATCTGAGCCCGACCCAGGTGCGGTCGATCTCGGAATTGACTGAGCTCAAGGTTATCGATCGCTCCCAGTTGATCCTCGATATCTTTGCCCGTCGCGCCCACACTCTTGATGGCAAGGTGCAGGTTGAACTGGCGCAACTGAAGTACCTGCTGCCGCGTCTGGCCGGGAAGGGGACGGCTTTTTCCCGATTGGCAGGAGGGATTGGCGGACGCGGCCCCGGTGAAACGAAACTGGAAAATGACCGGCGGCGTATCCGCGACCGGATTGCGCGGCTCGAAAAGCAATTGCAGGCGCTGGCCAAAGGGCGGCGGCAACGGCGGCACAAGCGGCAGCGTGCCGACCTGCCGATTGTGTCGATCGTCGGCTATACCAATGCCGGCAAGTCGACCTTGCTGAATGCCTTGACCCAAAGCGCCGTGCTGACCGAGAATCTGCTCTTTGCGACCCTTGATACCGCCACGCGGCGGCTGCGTTTTCCGTTGGAGCGTGAGGTGATCATCACCGATACCGTCGGTTTCATCCGCAAGCTTCCGGCCAGTTTGCTGGGGGCCTTCAAGTCGACCCTGGAGGAGCTGGAAGATGCCGACCTGCTGTTGCATGTCGTCGATCTTTCCAATCCACGTTACGAGGAACAGATCAAGGCGGTCGAGCGGATTCTCGAAGAACTGGAGCTCGACCGCATTCCCCGGCGGCTGGTCTTTAACAAGGTCGATCTGGTCGATCCTGACGACATCGCACCCCTCTGTCGACGCTTCGATGCTTTTCCGGTCAGTGCCCTTGACCGCACATCGTTCGCCCCGTTATTGTCCGCTCTGGAGGCACGCTTCTGGCCTGATGAAAATCACAGTGGAATCGATCAGATTCTCAGTCCTTGACCCTGACGAGAATCCCGACGACAGATGCTTTTGCGGGAGCGGCTTACAGCCGCGGAGCCTTCGGTGGCCGATGAAAAACTATTCGCGGCTGAAAGCCGCTCCCACAGGGGTTGGTCTGCTTTCGGTGGTCGATGGGATTCTGTTCGCGGCTGAAAGCCGCTCCCACAGGAGAAAGCCGGAGTGTATTTGTAGGAGCGGCTTTTAGCCGCGAAGCGTGCAGCTTGACATGCTCAGCCGGATTGGCTACCTTGAGCGTCAATTTAACCACAAAAGGATTCTCCCCCACTGTGAAAGTATGGTTTCCGTTCCTGATCATGGCGCTACTGTCGTCCGGCTGTCAGACCAGCACCGCTCTGGTCACGTCCGAATTGCCGACCGCGCTGCCCGCTGCGCAAACCGGGTTGCTGGTGTTTGCGCACCCCGATGCCTTGACCTGCCGGGACGAGCGCTTTGTCAAGAATCCGGTTCCCGCCGACCTCGTTGAGTTGTGGAGCGCCGACGGTGTCGATCCGGAAACACTGGCGGACAATGCCCTGCTGACATCAGCTGATCAATTGCCACCGGACAATGAGGGGGAAACCCGACCGGTGCAGTCGGTTTACTCCGATTTCCCGGTGGTAGAAAATGCCAAGGTGCAGTTTTTTATCGACTATTATTCCTCCGGGAACGGCAAGCATACCTTCCGCCGCTGGCTGGAGAGGTCATCGCGTTATATCCCCCTGATGCAGGAGATTTTTGCCGCAGCAGGGCTCCCCCGTGATCTGGCCTACCTGGCCATGGTCGAGTCCGGGTTCAATACACGCGCCTACAGCTGGGCACACGCCGTCGGTCCGTGGCAGTTTATCGGCGGAACCGGCCAGATGTATGATCTGAAAAGCGATTGGTGGCGTGATGAACGGCGCGACTTTGAAAAGTCGACCCGTGCTGCCGCCGCTTATCTGCAAGATTTAAGTCGCCGCTTTGATGGCGAATGGTATCTTGCCGTGGCTTCCTACAACGCCGGGCCAGGTAAAATTTCCCGGGCAATCGACAAGTATAACAGCCGTGATTTCTGGGAGATCAGCCGCGGTAAATACCTGCAAACGGAAACCAAAAATTATCTGCCGAAGTTGCTTGCGGCGCTGTTGATCGCTGCCGATCCGGAAAAGTATGGTTTTGTTGACCTCGACTGGCAGGAACCATTGGCTTATGAAACCGTCACGGTACCAACGGCAACTGACCTCGAAGTCGTCGCCCGCTTGAGCGGTGTTGATTATGAGGAACTCAAGCAGCTCAATCCGGAATTGAAACGCTGGTGTACGCCGCCGGGTGAAACCGATTATACGCTCCGGGTTCCGCCAGGTACGGGTGAAACTTTTCTCACTGCCTATGCCGAGCTCCCGATGGCGGATCGGGCCAACTACAAGCATCATCGTGTGGTGGCGGGCGATACCCTGCTGATGCTGGCAAAAAAATACCGGATTCAGGTTGATGACATTGTCGCGCTGAACAAGATCAGCAATCCGCGCGCGCTGAGGATCGGCACCGACCTGGTGCTGCCGCTGAAAAAAGGGTATACGCAACGGCCGATTGCCGAAATGAAGGACGATTATAATCGGAGTCGACGCCAGCTTTATACGGTGCGTTCGGGAGATAGTCTGTGGAGTATCGCGCAACGTTTCAATGTGACCGAAAAGGAACTGCGGGTCTGGAATCGACTGGGCTGGAGCAATGTGATTCGCCCCGGCCAGATATTAATGGTCTCGGCCAGCGCAGCTAAAACCGCCAAACCGGTGCGAAGTGCGCAAGCGGCGACCGGTCCGCCGCGCAAGATCGTTTATCAGGTCCGCCCCGGAGATACGGTGTGGGAGATCAGTCGTCGTTTTGCGGTGGACACCAAACAGATTTTCAGCTGGAATAATCTTGAAGCCGGGCAGATCATTCGCCCCGGTGATCGTCTGACTCTGCTGGTGCGTGATGGTAAACGGGGTTGAGGTTGAAAAAGCTTTTTTTCTGAGTCGTCTGCCGGAGCGCGATTCAGATCGGGACAGGTTGTTTCGAGGGGTACAACGCCTTTACTTTGGTGCCGAATTCTGTCCCTGGACTATGCCGTCACCGCACGCTTGCATGCAAGCGTTACATCTGGCCCGCTCCCACGGGCTCGCTTTTACCCTGGCAACACCGGTGTTGATTGAATCCTGGTTGCCACGACTAACCAAGTTGCTCCACACTATTGCAGCCGAATTAACCGCCGCCGATGAGATTCTGATCTCTGATTGGGGCGCGTTGGACACTATTCGCAAGATTCTTCCCGCAGTTACAGTCATTGTTGGCCGCACCCTTTCCGGGCAGAAACGTGGGCCGCGCATTCTGGATCTTGAGCTGACGTTGGAACAGCACGACTATTTTCAACGCGGTAGCTGGTATTCTGCTGCTGCGGTAACGCTGCTGGCGGAACAAGGTATCCGGCGGGTTGAGCTTGACAATCTGTTGCAGGGCATTGCCCCGCTGCCGAAGCATCTGGACGGCTCGCTGCACTATCCCTGGATTATGGTGGCATCAAGCCGGAACTGTCCCTTCCGCCAGGACAATCCTGCCACTGGTTGTGATGTGAGCTGTGGCGAGGCCTTTTCCCTGACGACGGCACAGACCCGTATCCCTTTGCTTCAGGCGGGGAATACCCAATTTATCGAGCATCGAAAGTTGCCTCAAAATCTTGCCGACCTTGGTATCTCGCGCCTGGTAGAACACCGCGTTATCCCGCGTTGACCGTCCGTCATCATCCCCGCCATATTGTTTCCTGATTAGCGACTCACGCCCCGTGGGGCGAATTTTCATAGAGTAACTTTAATTTTCTAAAGAATGTGATTTCAGATAGTTACCTTGAAGTATAGTGGACCCCTGTTTCCGGACAATAGTTTAAGATGGTGCCCGCAGTAAAAAAGGAGCGGGTAATGAGCGAAAAGAAGCGTAAGAGTTTCAGCAGCCAGTACAAGGCGAAAGTAGCACTGGAAGCGATCCGAGGCGTCAAGACGGTGAATGAAATCGCCCAGGAATTTTCTGTGCATCCGACCCAGGTCGGTCAATGGAAAAAAGAACTGCAAGCACAGGCTTCAGCCATCTTCGACACCAAGCGCGGCCCTAAGCCCGAGGATCCGTCCGCCAGCCCGGAGCGGCTCTACTCCGAGATCGGGCGGTTGAAGATGGAACTGGATTGGCTTAAAAAAAAGTCCGGGATCAGCCAGTAGTGGATCGCCAACCTTGGGTAAGCCAGCTTGATTCCTTGCCAGTGGTCCGGCAATGCGCACTCGCGGGCGTCGCCCGATCCGCCGTCTATGCACCCCTCCTGGTCGCCGGTCCAGACAAAGAGGAGTTGCTGCTTCTGGCGCTGATTGATGCCGAGTATACGCGTCACCCGTTCTACGGCAGCCGCAAGATGGTGGTGTATTTGGCCCTCCTGGGGCATACGGTCAACCGCAAACGGGTTCAGCGTCTGATGGGGGTCTTGGGCTTGGCGGGCATGGCGCCGGGGCCGAACACCAGCCGTCCTCACCCTCAGCACAAGATCTATCCGTACCTGCTCAGAGGCGTGAATGTTACGCGTCCCAACCAGGTGTGGAGTACAGATATAACCTACATCCGCCTGGCGCGCGGGTTCGTGTACCTGGTGGCAGTGATCGACTGGTACTCACGCAGGGTGCTGGCATGGCGGTTGTCGAACACACTCGACAGCGGGTTCTGTGTGGACTGCCTGGAGCAGTCGCTGAAGACATATGGCACCCCTGAGATATTTAATACCGACCAGGGCTGCCAGTTCACCAGCGAAGCATTTACCGGCATACTCAAGGCGCACAACATCGCGATCAGCATGGATGGACGCGGCCGCGCATTGGATAACATTTTTGTGGAACGGCTCTGGCGAAGCGTCAAGCACGAGGATGTATACCTGAAAGGGTATGTCACCATGCCTGAATTGCAGCTGGGTCTGACGGAGTATTTTGTGTTTTACAATACGGAAAGAACCCATCAATCGCTACGTTACCGCACGCCGGACCAAGTCTACCAAGCGGCCAGCGGTGGCGGCGCGAGGATTGTGGATAAATTTGTTGAGCGTAAAGCCACGCTCAAAATCGGGGCAGCGCCGGCCAGCTGCTTGTCATCGGCCACCATCTTAAACTCGATGGATTATTGTCTTGACCAAGGGGTCCAGTAAAAAGTTACTCAGAAGCACTGATCTTCCGCTGGGGCAATTTCCTCTTCGTTGGGGGTGATGACCTGCGCCTTGCTCCTCCCCTTGGGCAGTTCGCCTTCGCAAATCTGATCGCAAAACGGCTGGTTGTTCGATTTTCGGTGAATGTGATTCCCTTCCTGACCTCTCAGAAGTGGAGAGAAGCAGGCGTGTTTGGTCGGTAGCCAGCGTTCAGTCGGAGGGAGGCGAATAAAATTATAGCAATCTTTAACTCAGCGGATATAATGCGCAAGGTGTTTCGGTTTCAATGACTTGTCGGTAATCAGCCCCATCTGGAATTCATTCAGCATAATGACCCTCCGTTCTTATATTGACACGCCGCATAACCATACCGTTCACGGACTATCGTTGCAAAATGCCGGTTGAGGAAGGGCCGTTTGCGCATTTATTGGACAGATTGGCTGCAAAATTCATGGAAAAATCGCGGATTAAAAAATTGACTGCGCAAGTCTGTCTCGCGTCAACTATCTTGTCCGGTTTGACGACAATTATGATGGCCGGTTGAGTTTCGTTATTTTCTCAGGTGTTGCTTCTTCCGATAGATCCCTCCTTCGATTTCAATATTGCTGGCATGATGAATAATCCGGTCGATCGCGGCCACGGTCATCAACGCATCGGGAAAGATTTGATCCCATTGGCTGGAGGGCTGGTTTGAGGTGATGATCAGGCTACCGCTTTCGTGATGATCTGGGAGGTAGCGCCTGGAATCCTCCAGCCCACGCAAAAGAAGCAGTGACTGCTGCATTTAAGGAAAAGATTGAGAAGCTTTTGAATAGCAAGGAGGTCATAGCTGCGCTTAATTCTTAAAGCTTTACGAGATGTTTTAGAAAAACAATAGGGGGACATAGTTAAGTTGGTTGACTTTTTGTTTCCCACAGACGCGCAAAAGCGCCCCTCCGGTTGCTCTACGTTCGCAACATAAAGGCAAAAATGAAAATTGACAGCCTCCAAACCAAGTGTGTATAATACACATCATGAAGAGTGGGGAAATTATAAAAAGACTGAAACAGGACGGGTGGATTCTCCATCATATCAAAGGAGATCATCACCAATTTAAGCACCCAGAAAAGCCAGGGAAGGTCACAGTTCCTCATCCCCAAAAGGACCTCCCGATCGGCACGCTTCGAAATATCTTCAAGCAAGCCGGTTGGGAATGGAGGTGAAACATGAGATACCCAATTGTAATTCATAAAGACGAAACATCGGATTACGGAGTTACCTTTCCCGATCTTCCTGGCTGTTTCTCCGCAGGAGACACTATCGAGGAGGCAATAATCAATGCACAGGAGGCAGCAGAATGCCATATCGAGGGAATTTTGCTCGATTCCGAACCCGTTCCTGTGCCAACAGACATTGAAAAATATAAAGAAAATTCAGACTATCAGGATGGTGTGTGGGCTCTTGTTGATGTGGATTTAAGCAAACTATCACTTAAATCAAAACGAGTTAATGTCACTATCCCTGAGAGAATTCTTAATTCCATCGATTATTATGCAAAAAAACATGGAGAAACCCGCTCAGGCCTTTTGACGCAAGCAGTTACTGAATACATGGCATCACATCAATGAAATGAAAGAATGGCAAACCAGGCGCTGCACATTGACCGCAAGGGGCACCGGCTTATTGCCTGTTGCCCTTTTTGTGTTTACGGGGCGTGTTGCAAACGCTGAGTTCCCTTGTGGCCGCTAGACTGGCAATCATAAAATGACCTGATTAGCACTGATCTTCCGCTGGGGCAATTTCCTCTACGTTGGGGTGAGGATCTGCGCCTTGCTCCTCCCCTTGGGTTAAGGAGATGCCGGGAGGGGTTACGCTTGGCCATGTGTTTCAGAACACCCGACAAACTCTAACTCCCCCCGGCCCCCTCTTAATCTGAGCGGGGGTGAAAATCTACACTTTGCTCCCCGTTGGAGCGTTGCCGCCAGACTTTAGCGGAAGATCAGTGCTGATCAGGTATTGTTTTGACAATTCCTTCGGGTGTTGCTAGACTTCCGCTTTTAAAAATCCTGAAAGGACTTGAATATAATGTATAACATACTCATTTCAACCCTCGCTGCCGCAGCTCTTGGCGCCGGACTTTTTTTCGGCGCAGGACTCAGTCCCTGGATTGCCGGATTTGCCGGACTCGTCCTTTTTACTGCGCTTTATCTTTTGTTGATGCGCCATTTTATGAACAAACTCGTTGCGCTGATGGAACAGTCTCAACGGGAATTGCAGGGACGTCATATCGAAAGAGCGATCAATACGCTCGAAAAGGGGTACCGGTTTGCTGCCTGGCAACTCTATGTCAAGGAGCAGATTAACTCGCAGATCGGCACCGTTCATTATCTCAACAGAAATTTCAGCGAAGCTTTCGAGCTTTTGAAAAAAGGGTTCATGCGCCACTGGGTCGCTCTGTGTATGTTGGCAATTTGTTACATGAAGCGCAACCGGACCAAAGATATGATTGCCGCTTTTGAGCGGGCTGTTGCCGCCGGTAAAAAAGAACCTCTGGCGTGGGCGGTTTATGCGTTTTGCCTGGAGAAAGTCGGCCAGCGTGACAAGGCGATCAGCATCCTTGAAAAAGGGTTGAAGAAGACCGGCAATGATGTCAACCTGCAATTAAATCTGGAGGATTTACGTGAGGGCGAGCGGATGCGGATGAAAGGATACGGCGATATGTGGTATCAGTTTCACCTCGACAAGCCCGGTGCGCTGATCAAAAAGCAGACCAAAGCGGTGCAGGGACGGCGCAAGATTGTCCGTCGTTAGTACCGATGACCGACAAGCGCTGCAAATATGACAAATCATCCCCGCGGTGTTCAGCCACCCCCTTCAAGTCGCTGAAGGGGGTGGTCGTTTCCGCGGAGCAAACGTTGCCTGGGGCAGAAGAAGCTGACGGCGCTAGTTCACACCATGCCCGGCCCGGCATAAACGATGATGATGACCTCTTTGCGCGTGAGATGGCGCGACTCGGCCTGCATCGTTCTGACCGGTGCGACGCGACACCGACGGTGTCTGCACCAAAGGCAGCGCTGGAACTCCGGGACGAGAGTGAAGGCGCGGAATTTTTGACCGCGATGCGCGAATTGCGCGTCGATTTTCGTGACCAGCTGCCGGAAGATACCCCTGTTGCACAGGCGTCAGCTTACCGCCAGCGACAATTGCGGCGGGGGCAGCTGAAGCCTGAAATGGAGCTCGATCTGCACGGGCTGACGCGCGACGCGGCGCGGGAAAAGGTCGGTTTTTTTCTTGCGGATGCCCGCTTCCAGGGTGCCCGCACGGTGTTGATTATCACCGGTCGTGGCCATGGCTCAACCACAGCACCGGTGTTGCGTGGCGAGGTTGAACGATTGTTGCGGACGGAAGAGGGGGTGTCGGTGGTGGAGTGGATGGTCGCCCCGCGTCGTTACGGGGGTGCCGGAGCACTGGTGGTGTTTTTAAAGAAACGATAATGGGTGACGTTCAAAGCAACTCTTCCAGGGCACATTCCGCACAGATCGTGGTCATTTCATAGAGCCCACTGTTTTTATTAAGTCGCATTGCTCGTTGCAGATGGGCATTGCAGGTGATTTTGTAACACTGGTCGCAAGCACGACTCTCGGTTGTGGATGATGTGTAACCGCAGTAATGACATATCCACGGTGATCTGTCGGGGTCGCTCATCGATATTTTCCTCTTGATCCTGAACAGGGGATGTTGGTCAGGTATGATATGCGCGTTGACGACTTTTTTCAAGGCTGAGCCTTGTGCACCTGAAAGCTTTTTTTCGACCTATGTAAATTGACCTGTTACGCGCTTGTGACAACCCGGCAAGATGTGCTGATGTACGCGTTTTGAAAGGTGCGGGGGAGGGGGGATCATGGAACAGTGAAGTGATTCAGATTTCGGAAGCGATCGAAGTTGCCGAAACGCTTTATTAATGGGATGACGTGATGACAAAGGATAGCAGAATGAAAAATATACTGGTTACCGGCGGTGCCGGTTTTATCGGTTCGAATTTTGTACGGTTGGCACTGAGTCGGTTGCCTGACTGCCGTTTGATTAATCTTGACAAGCTGACCTATGCCGGGAACCCCGGCAATCTGGTTGATATTCAGGAGGACCCCCGCTATCGTTTTGTGCAGGGGGATATCTGTGACGCGGCGCTGGTTGGAAAGCTTTTTGCCGATGAGCAGATTGATACCGTCGTTCACTTCGCCGCGGAATCGCACGTCGATCGCAGTATCGATGGCCCGGCTGAATTTATTCAGACCAATATTGTCGGAACCTTCACGTTACTCGAAGCGGCTCGCCAGGCGTGGCTGGTTAACGCAGCGGATGCCGGCGATAAACGTTTTTTGCACGTCAGTACCGATGAGGTTTACGGCTCGCTCGGCGAAACCGGGATGTTCACTGAGACCACCGCGTATGATCCACGCTCTCCGTATTCTGCCTCCAAGGCGTCATCTGACCATCTGGTCAGCGCTTACTTTCATACCTACGGTCTGCCGACGGTCATCACCAATTGTTCAAACAACTACGGACCGTATCATTTCCCCGAAAAACTTATTCCGTTGATCATTAATAATGCCCTGAACGGTAAAGATTTGCCGGTCTACGGAGATGGCAAAAATGTGCGTGACTGGCTCTATGTGGTCGATCACTGTACGGCGATCCTTACGGTGCTGCACCAAGGGCTGGTGGGTGAGACCTATAATGTCGGTGGCAACAACGAGAAACAAAATATCGAAATTGTGCAGACCGTTTGCGATATTCTTGATCAAAAGGTCGGGCTGCTGCCTTCTGGGGAGCCGCGCCGCAGTTTGATCCGCTTTGTCAAAGATCGTCCCGGACATGATCGCCGTTATGCGATTGATGCCGGAAAAATCGCGGCGGAACTGGGGTGGAAGCCATCCGTGACGTTCGCGGAGGGGATCGTCAAAACGATCGACTGGTATCTCGCCAATCCCGACTGGGTCGCGGCGGTAGTTGATGGATCGTATCAGGAATATTATCGACAAATGTACGCCGGACGGTGAATATGGCAGGCAAAAAAGTTGCACTGATCGGTGCGCAGGGGATGCTGGCGAGTCAGGTGCGCGCTCTGGCCCCGGTTGAGGTTGAAATTCATTCCTTCGATTTGCCGGAGTTCGATTTGACCGATGCCGCTGCCGTGGCGACGACATTGGCGTTGTTGCAACCGCAGATTATTATCAATTGTGCGGCCTATACCAACGTCGATGGGTGTGAAAGCAACGCGTCGCTGGCGTTTTTGGTAAACGGGGAAGGGCCGGGTCACCTGGCGGCAGCCGCGAAGCAGCTCGGCTCCACCCTGGTTCATATCTCGACCGACTATGTCTTTGCGGGGACGAAAAATGAACCCTATGAGGTGGATGATGATCCTGATCCGCAATCGATCTACGGTCAGTCGAAACTGGCCGGAGAACAAGCCATTCTGAACAGTGGTCTTGAGCACTATTTCATGGTTCGCACCAGTTGGTTGTATGGTCCGGACGGAAACAACTTTGTCGAAACGATCTTGCGTCTGGCGGGGGAACGTGACGACCTCGGTATCGTCTCCGATCAGGTTGGCAGCCCGACCTATACCGGCGACCTGGCCGAGGCGTTGTGGCGATTGCTGGCAACTGATGACTACGGAATGTACCACTTTTCCAATCACGGTGAGTGTAGCTGGTATGAATTCGCTCGGGAAATAATCGCTCAAGCAAAGTCACGCGGTCTGCCGCTCAAGTTAAAGACCCTCAGGCCGATCCGCACCGAAGATTATCCGCTCCCGGCTCGGCGGCCCGCTTACTCGCTGTTATCGAAAGACCGTTATCTGCAAGTGACAGGGGCGTCAATTCCCTTTTGGCGCGACAGTTTGCAGCGTTATTTTGCACTTCGTTAAGGAGAAAGATTCCATGGCACAGGTCAAAAAAGCTATTATCCTCGCTGGTGGGGCGGGGACCCGACTTTATCCGCTTACGCTGGTTGCCAGTAAACAGTTGCAGCCAGTTTACGATAAACCGTTGATTTATTATCCTCTTTCGACCCTGATGATGGCGGGAATCGAAGATATCCTGATAATATCCACTCCCCACGACACCCCTCGTTTTGAGGCTTTACTTGGCGATGGAAGTCGTTTTGGAATAAAGCTGACTTACGCTGTGCAGCCGGAGCCGAAAGGGATTGCTCAGGCGTTTCTGGTTGGTGAAGCGTTTATTGCCAATGATCCTGTCTGTCTGATTTTGGGGGATAACCTTTTTTACGGTAAGCTGGGACTTGACAAGATTGTCAGTAATTTTTCCGGTGGTGCCTGGATTTTCGGATATCCGGTCACCGATCCGGAACGCTACGGAGTCGTTGAATTTGATAAAGACGGCAAAGTGCTCAGCCTTGAAGAAAAACCGGAAAAACCGAAATCGCATTATGCTGTTCCGGGACTTTACCTGTATGATGAGCATGTTGTTGAGCTGACCAAGGGGATGAAACCCTCAGCGCGCGGCGAGCTGGAAATTACCGATCTGAACCTCATCTACTTGCGCCGTCATCAGTTAATGGTGGAGAAACTCGGTCGCGGTATCGCCTGGCTCGATACCGGCACCCATATGAGCCTGCTTGAAGCAAGCCATTTTATCGGCACACTTGAGGCGCGTCAGGGGCTGAAGATCGCCTGTCTCGAAGAGGTGGCCCTGCGCAAGGGATATATCGATATTGGCCGATTTAAAGAAATTATCAAGGATACGCCAAAGTCCAGTTACCGTGAATATCTGGAAATGATTCTGCAGGGAGAATTTTAGGATGAAGGTGGTTAAGTCGATTATCCCTGACGTATTGATTATCGAACCGCGCGTTTTCGGTGATGATCGTGGGTTCTTTTTCGAGAGTTTCAATCAGCAGGGCTGGATAGCCGCGACCGGATTGACGGATGTTTTTGTGCAGGATAATCATTCGAAATCGTCCTGCGGGGTACTGCGCGGACTGCACTATCAGTTGCCTCCCCGGTCGCAGGGGAAGCTGGTGCGTGTTGTCGCCGGAGAAGTGTGCGATGTTGCTGTCGATCTGCGCAAGAGCTCATCGACCTTTGGTCGCTGGGTCAGTGCCATTCTTTCCGCCGAAAATAAACGCCAGATGTTTATCCCGGCAGGGTTTGCACACGGATTTTTAACTCTGAGTGAAAGCGCAGAGTTTCTCTACAAAACGACCGATTACTACGCGCCGGAATATGAACGAAGCATTGCGTGGAATGACCCGACCTTACAGATTGACTGGCCAAAGGTTGCGGACGGGCCACTCCTTGCGGCTAAAGATGCCGTCGCGCCGCTATTTTCCGATGCAGAGTTATTTGCCTGAGCATGAAGTGGAGAACATGATGTTGAACAGCATGACAGGATACGGAAAAGGGCAGGCACTCTGCGGCGATGTGACTTATGTTATTGAAATCAAATCAGTCAATCACCGCCACTGTGATGTGTCCGTTAAAGCGCCACGAGGGCTGATGGGGCTGGAAAATGAGATCAGGAAGACGGTTTCAGAGCGCCTGAAACGGGGCAAAATCGACGTATTTATCAATCGGGAATTTGCTGAATCGAATTCCATCATACCCCAGTTGAATTCCGCGCTGGCTGCTTCTTATGTCAGGATTTTTGAGGAATTGCGTCACCAACTGGGTTTGTCCGGTGACGTCCCGCTGGAGTTAATTGCTGCGCAGCGGGATGTCATTGTTACGACTGAGGCTGATATCAGCCTCGCCGATGTGCGTGAAGGTCTTTTCTCCGCTCTGGATTCAGCCCTGGCCGCGATCAAGATGATGCGCGCCAATGAAGGCCAGGCGACTTGTCTGGATATGGAGGTGCGTTTGCATACCGTTGACGCCCTGGTCAGCCAACTGTCAGAGCGTTCATCCATGGTTCCGATTGAGTGGCGTGACAAGCTGATGGCGCGTCTGGAAAAATTGCGGACAGATTTTGACTATGATCCCCAACGGGTGGCGCAAGAGCTGGCAATTTTTGCTGATCGCTCTGATATCAGTGAGGAATTAGCGCGTTTGAACAGCCACCTGCAGCAGTTCCGCGATCTTCTTCAGGGTACGGATCCGGTCGGGCGTCAGATGGATTTTCTGGTTCAGGAAATGAACCGTGAGGTGAATACCTCGGGCTCAAAGTCGAATGATATCGAATTGAGCCGCATTGTAGTTGCACTCAAATCCGAGCTGGAAAAAATTCGCGAACAGGTGCAGAACATCGAGTAGGTTATGGAACGAGAAGGAATAATATTCGTCGTCTCGGCTCCCTCGGGGACCGGGAAAACGACGCTCTGCAAGGAACTGATTGACTTTTTCCCTGATCTGCGTCAGTCTGTTTCCTTCACAACGCGCGCGATGCGTCCTGCTGAAAAAGCCGGTCGTGACTACCATTTTATCTCCGCATCATCTTTTTCCATGATGGTTGATAAAGGTGAGTTTGCTGAGTGGGCGGAGGTTCATGGTCATTATTACGGAACCGCACTCGCAACCCTTGATGGCTGTCGTCAGAACGGTTGTGACGTGTTGCTTGATATCGATTTTCAGGGTGCTGAGCAGTTACGTCGCAATTATAGTCACGCGGTTTTTATCTTTATCGTCCCTCCGGACATGGCAGAGCTGGAGCGGCGGCTGCGGTTGCGGGGCACCGAGAGTGATGAGGTCATTAACAATCGCCTGGAAAATGCGCGGAGCGAATTACAGGCAGGCGACTGGTATGATTATCTTGTCACCAACGATGATTTTGATAGTGCATTATCCAAATTAAAAGCAATTGTGATTGCAGAGGCGTGCAAGCGCAGCCGGATTCCCTTCTCGGTAGCGGAACTGGTAGGCCTGTCGGTTTAGTTAAACAGTCAAGTGTCATGAAAGGTCTGTAAAATAATGGCAAGAGTAACAGTTGAGGATTGTCTGGAACAGATTCCTAATCGTTTTTTGTTGGTGATGGTCGCCACGAAGCGCTCGAAGCAGCTTTATAAGGGGGGCGCATCGCTGATCGAAAATAAGGCGGAGAACAAAAATATCGTTTTGGCCTTGCGCGAAATCGCCGCGGGCAGGGTTGAATACGAAATTCCGAACCGCAAGTAAACAAATCCACGTCTCCGCCGGGCAGGGTTTAATCGTTGCCCGGCGCGTTGTCCACCCTGAATGATCGTCGGTCGTTCACACCGTAGCCCTGGTGATCTCTTTATCCATCGATATGACTCGCTTAGAAGACATCCTCGAAATAGTCGCCGGTTATATACCGGGCACCGATCTGGCGCTGATTCGCAAGGCCGGTTTGTTTTGTGTCCAAATTCATGAAGGACAACAACGTCTTTCTGGTGACCAGTTTTATACACACCCCTATGAAGTAGCGCTGATCCTGACACACTTGCGTCTCGATATCCCGTCGATTGCCGCTGCCCTGCTACACGACGTTCTTGAAAATACTGCGGTTACCAAAAAATATATCGCGGACGAGTTTACCCCCGAGGTTGCCGAATTGGTTGACGGTGTAACCAAACTGGGGAAGATGAGCTTTCGCCCCGGTGAAGAGCGTCAGGCGGAAAGCTTTCGTAAAATGCTGCTCGCCATGGCGCGCGACCTGCGTGTCATTCTGGTCAAACTGGCCGACCGGCTGCACAATATGCGGACCCTTGGCTTCCTGCCCGAAGAACAGCAACTAGCGATTGTCCGGGAAACGCGTGACATCTATGTTCCACTGGCCAACCGGTTGGGAATCAGCTGGATTAAAAGTGAACTCGAGGATTTGACCTTTCGCTATCTGCATCCCGTGGCTTTTGCCGAGCTGGAAGCCAAGGTTGCCCGTCATCGCGGGGAACGCGAAGATTATCTGACTGATGTCCAAAAACTCATTCAGGGTAAATTGGTGGAACATGATATCCATGGCGAGGTTTCCGGGCGGTTCAAACATCTGAGCTCGATTTATAACAAAATAACCCGCCAGGGGGTTGACCTTCATGAGATTTACGATCTGATTGCCTTTCGTGTACTGGTTGACAATGTTCGCGACTGTTACGCGGTTCTGGGAACGATCCATGCCACGTGGAAGCCGATTCCCGGACGTTTCAAGGATTATATCGCCATGCCGAAGGCGAACCTTTACCAATCCTTGCATACCTCGGTGATCGGTCCTCATGGGGAACGGATGGAAGTCCAGATTCGTACCCACGAAATGCACCGTATTGCCGAAGAAGGTATCGCGGCACATTGGAAGTATAAGGAAGGGCAGGGGTCGCTTCCCACCGTTGGTCGCGACGAACGGCGGTTCAATTGGCTGCGCCAGCTGCTTGAATGGCAAAAAGAGTTGAAAGACGCTGGCGAGTCGATGACTTCTGCCAAGGTTGATCTTTTCCCGGAAGAAGTCTACGTCTTTACCCCGAACGGGGATGTCTTCGATTTGCCCCGCGGGTCAACGGCGGTTGATTTTGCCTTTCGGGTTCACTCCGATGTCGGACTGCGTTGCAATGGTGCCCGCATTAACGGAAAAATGGTACCACTTAAAACGGTTCTCAATCATGGAGATACGGTTGAGGTGTTGACCTCACCGAAGCAACGCCCCAGTAAAGACTGGCTGACTTTTGTACAGAGTTCCAAGGCGCGCAATCGTATCCGCCAGTGGTTGAAAGCGGAACAGCGTGAAGAGAGTCTGGAGCTCGGGCGTGAGTTACTCGATAAAGCTTTTCGTAAGCATGGTTACAATCTCAACAAGTTGATCGCTTCCGGAAAACTGGATGGGGCATTGAAAGAATTCGGGCTGCCGAATGTTGACGACCTGATTGCAACCGTTGGTTATGGCAAGTTAACCTCATTGCAGGTTGTCGGCGCGGTCATCCCGCAGAATGAAATTAAAAAGCCGGTCAAACAGGGGAAAATTGGTCAGGTTCTCGATAAGATCCGCAAAAAACCATCCAGTGCCATTCGCATCCAGGGGATAGATAACATCCTCGTGCGTTTCGCCAAATGCTGTAACCCTCTTCCGGGTGACCCGATTGTTGGCTTCATTACCCGCGGACATGGCGTTTCGATTCATGCATCGGAGTGCCCGCATACGCTTGATATTGATCCGGTGCGGCGTGTCGATGTTGAGTGGGATGGTCGGAAAAAAGAACTTCATGTTGTCGGCATTCGGGTTTTCTGCAATGACCAGAAAGGCTTGCTGGCAAATATTTCAGCAGCCTTGACGAAAAATGAGGTTAATATTGTCAGTGCCCACGTTTCCGCCTCTGGCGACGGCCAGGCAAGTTGTCTTTTTGACATTGAGATTGTTGATCTTGAACATTTGCAAAAAGTGATTACTACGTTGCGCAAGGTCAAGGGAGTGAAGGATATTGAACGGACAAGACAGCGACAGGAGACGTCTTGATGGAAAAAAAGATAATAACAACGGATACCGCACCGGCGGCCATTGGTCCCTATTCACAGGCGGTCAAGGCCGGACCCATGGTTTTTTTCTCCGGGCAAATTCCGTTGCGCGCTGATGGATCTTTGGTCGACGGGGATATTGCTGGCCAAACTGAACAGGTGATGAAGAATCTCGGGGCGGTTCTGTCTGCCGCCGGGCTGGATTACGCTGCGGTCGTCAAAACAACGATTTATCTTACCGATCTGGCTGATTTTTCCGTGGTTAATGATATTTACGGTAAATATTTCAAACACGCCCCCCCCGCCCGTGCCTGCGTGCAGGTCTGTGCGTTGCCAAAGGGTGTTGATATCGAAATAGAGGGGATCGCCTGTTGCGAATAGTTTTTCGCTTGTCCGATAATTAAAAACCCGTTGTTCCGTGGGGACAACGGGGCTGGTTGGTACGCCGGGCCTCCATAAAATGGAGGCCTTGTTATGTGTAGCCGGGAAGAATCAACAGGCATTTTCTGCAATAAAAATTTTCACCACAGCGATGTCGGCGGGGATCTTTTTACACCGCTTTTGCGCCGGATCAAGAGCCGCGATTGCAGCAGGTAATTCCGGGTCACGGCCGATGGCCTCGCGGACCGCCGCACCAAATTTTGCCGGATGTGCGGTGGCAAGGCAGATCAAGGGGATATCGCTGTCAGCCAGAAGTTGTCCGGCGTAGACCCCCACCGCAGTATGTGGGTCGAGGGTGTACCCGGTTGCTGTGTAAAAGTTTTTAATCGTGGTAACTGTTGCGGCACTGGAGCCGCTGGCGGAGCGCAGATCAGCACCGATGCGAGCAACAGTGGCGCTGTCAAACTGCAACCGTCCCTCGGCCTGAAATGTCGCCATCGCCTCACGAACCCGGCGTGGATCTTCATCAAACAGATAATACAAGTAACGTTCCAGGTTACTTGCCAGTTGAATATCCATCGAGGGGGAGAGCGTTTGATGTACGCTGCTGATACTGTAGTCACCGGCATTGACAAAACGGGTAAGGATGTCATTTTCGTTGGTCGCCAGAATCAGGGTGCGGATTGGTAGCCCCATGCGCTTGGCAATGAACCCTGCGAAAATATCCCCGAAGTTGCCGGTTGGTATCGAGAAGGTCACTGCCTGGCAGTTGGTCTGCGCACGGACTTGGGCGTAGGCGGAGAAATAGTAAACAATCTGCGCCAGAACACGTGCCCAATTGATCGAATTTACTGCGCCGAGGGCGTATTTTTTTTTGAATTCAAGATCACCGAAGATCTGCTTGACGATCGACTGGCAATCGTCAAAAGTCCCGTCCATGGCAAAATTGAAGACATTGTCATCCGCTACGGTCGTCATCTGCAGTTCCTGCACCGGGGAAACCTTGCCGTGCGGATGAAGAATAAAGATGTTGATATTTTCCTTACTGCGTACGCCGTAGATCGCGGCACTGCCGGTATCCCCCGACGTCGCGCCGATGATATTCATCCGTTCGCCACGTTCCTTGAGCAGGTATTCAAATAAATTCCCAAGAAATTGAAGCGCAACATCTTTGAATGCGAGCGTTGGCCCGTGAAATAACTCAAGGATATAAATGCCATCCTTATTGACTGTCGGGGTAATTTCCGGGTGGTCGAAGGTTGCATAGCTGCGATCAATCAAATCTTTGAGATCCGCCGCAGGAATATCGCTGACGTAACGGGAAATGATCTGTAAAGCGAGCTCGGGATAATCGAGCATACCCAGGGCGTCGATATCCCCCGGGGTCAGACGGGGGATCGATTGTGGCAGCAACAGGCCGCCATCGTCGGCAAGTCCCATCATAACGGCATCCTTGAATGAAATGCCGCTAACTCCGCCACGGGTGCTGATATAGCGCATGATTCTTCTCCTGAACACTGATAAGTCTTTTAAGTTGCGCGCGCATTCTAGCAGGATTGCTTTGTACAGGGGAAGGATAAATTTTCGGCTGGAAGGTAAGGGTTTGCGTTGCGGTGACATTACCGGTCGTAACCACACACGACAACCCAAAGAGGCCGCAGAACAATCCGCGGCCTCTTTGGGGGGGAAGCTGATCTCAATTAAACCAGTTTCTCTGCGACCTCCTGGGCATCGACGACGGCCACTGCGGCCATGTTGACAATATCCGAGACATCATCACCGCGCTGCAGGACGTGTACCGGTTTTTTCATTCCCATCAGGATCGGTCCGACCGCCTCGGCACCCCCCAGTTTGTTGAGCAGTTTGTAGGTGATGTTCCCCGATTGCAGATCGGGAAAGATCATGACGTTGGCGTCTCCCTTGAGCGGTGAGAAAGGGTATTGCCTACCGACCAGTTCGGGGTCGAGAGCGACATTGGCCTGTACCTCGCCGTCAACAATCATGTCGGGCACCTGCGCCTTAATCAGCGCCGTTGCCTTGGCAACTTTGATCGTTTGTGGACAGCTTACGCTGCCGAAGTTGGAAAACGAGAGCATCGCAACTTTCGGTACAATGTTAAATTGACGAGCTTTGTTGGCGGTCAGAATGGCGGTCTCGGCCAGTTCTTCGGCAGTTGGGTCGATGGTTACGGTGGTGTCGGCGCAAAAGACAACTTCTTTCTTAAAGACCATCATGTACATGCCGTGGACTTTTGAAAGGCCCTCCTGCTTGCCAATAACTTCCAGCGCCGGACGGATGGTGTCAGGGTAGTGTGAGTTAATGCCGGACAACAATGAATCTGCTTCGCCATTTTCAACCATCATTGAACCGTAGTAGTTGTGGTTGTTATAGATAAGTTTCTTTGCTTCAGAAAGGGTAATCCCTTTGCGTTGCCGCAGTTTAAAAAGATCCAGCGCATATTGTTCCATATTCGGAGAGGTCTTCGGATCGATGATTTCGACCCCGTCAAGTTCAAGGCCAAGCTCCTTGCTTTTGCTCATGATGTCATGTTCGTCGCCGAGCAGAATCGGCGTGGCGATTTTTTCATCGACCAGAATCTGTGCCGCGCGCAAAATCTTTTCCTCATTCCCTTCCGGGAAGACGATCCGTTTCGGATTGTTTTTGGCTTTGTTGATTAATCCGCGCATGATTTCTTTCGAGCGTCCCTGGAGTGATTCCAGGTACTCGACATATTTACTCATGTTTTCGATCGGGCGGCGGGCAACTCCGGTGTCCATCGCCGCTTGCGCGACAGCCGGTGCAACGTGAAGGAGTACGCGGGGATCAAACGGTTTCGGGATCAGGTATTCGCGGCCGAAGGTAATAACCTCGCCGCTGTAGGCTTTGCGAACCGAGTCCGGCACGTCTTCCTTGGCCAGTTTCGCCAACGCCATGACTGCCGCAAGTTTCATTTCATCATTGATCGCACTGGCGTGCGTGTCGAGCGCGCCACGGAACAAAAACGGGAAGCACAGGACGTTATTGACCTGGTTATTGTAATCGGAGCGACCGGTGCCGATGATGATATCGTCGCGGACGGCCTTGGCCTCGGGAGGGGTAATCTCCGGGTCAGGATTCGCCATGGCGAAGACCACCGGATTTTTTGCCATGCCCTTGAGCATCTCGGCGGTCACCGCACCTTTAGCGGAAACACCAAAGAGAATATCCGCGCCGACCATGGCTTCTGCAAGCGTTCGTGCGCTGGTGTTGGCGGCAAGCCGCTCTTTGTATAAGTTCATTCCTTCGGTGCGACCTTTGTAAATAACCCCCTTGGTGTCGCAGAGGATAACATTATCCTTTCTAATCCCCAGTTTGATCGCCAGGTTGGCGCATGCGATTCCGGCAGCACCGGCACCGTTGACGACCATTTTGACATTTTCAAACTTTTTGCCGACAATTTCCATTGCGTTCAGCATTCCGGCCATGGCGATAATCGCCGTGCCGTGCTGATCGTCATGAAAAACCGGGATGTTCATAATTTTTTTCAGCTCTTCTTCGATGTAGAAACATTCGGGACCTTTGATGTCCTCCAGATTGATGCCGCCAAAAGTCGGCTCAAGCAGCTTGACCGTGCGGATAATTTCATCTGAATCGAGGGTGTCGAGTTCGATATCAAATACGTCAACATCGGCGAAGCGCTTGAAAAGGACCCCTTTCCCTTCCATGACCGGTTTGCCGGCCAGCGCGCCGATATTGCCCAGACCGAGTACGGCGGTGCCGTTTGAGACCACCGCCACCAGGTTGCCCTTGGCGGTATATTTGTAGGCATCATCCGGATTCTTCTCAATTTCCAGACAGGGCTCTGCCACGCCGGGGCTGTAGGCCAGCGATAAATCCCGACTGGTGGCGCAGGGTTTGGTCGTAATAACCTCAATTTTGCCTTTACGGCCCATTGAGTGATAATCTAGTGCGTCCTGACGTTTTGACATTTTTTATCCTCTCTATTCCGGTTTTTGGCGATGGTCATGCTGCGACTGTGCTGCAAAAAAAATTAAGTTTCAGTGAAATTTTTTAGCAAAAATGAAGATAATTTATAGTCCTGCCTCCACCGAGTGTCAAGATGTTTCAGTTGCGTGCTGTCTTTTTTTAACGATAATAAAATATATTTTGATTATAGCAATGCTTAAGCCAAAATTAAAAAAAGATCTTGTTTATCAAGATATTGACATGAACAGGCAAATTTTTATGTACGAAATGGTAATTATTGCGAATTAGTGTTTCCGGCTTTAAGGTAACAAGGTTATATTGTGGCCAAAAACAACCATTAATGTTGAAATTTGACCAGCGAGCAAGCCATTAATAAATCAAATCGTTTGACAGTGTCTGCTTCGCTAGGTAAAACATTGGGGTACTGAACATTGGGCCTTGAACAGGGGTGGGTTTGATAATTGTTTGAGGATCGACGCAACTTTGGATAAAGGACAGCCGGGGATGATTAAAATTGGCGTCATCGCTGATACGCACATCCAGAAACTGAAGAACGCAACCGATTTTCTTGATCACCTCGCCACCGGACCATTGCAGGGCATTGATATGCTTTTTCACGCCGGAGATATGGTCGATCCGGATATCCTGTTGATGTTCGATCATGTGCCTGTTTATGCCGTGCGTGGTAATATGGATTCGGCTTCTGCCGGGTTTGAGCAGAAAAAAATTGTGACCGTCGCGAGTTTTCGTATCGGTTTGATGCATGGCTGGGGAGCCAGTGCCGGTCTCGAACGGCGATTGATTCAAGCCTTTTCCGGAGATAACATTGATTGTCTGGTTTACGGGCATACGCACTACCCCTGTTGTCGGCAGCAACAAAATTTGTTCCTGTTCAATCCGGGAAGCGCGACCGAGCGGCGGACGGCTCCCTGCCATTCAGTAGGAATTTTGCGTGTCGAGGAAACTATTTCCGGCGAAATTATCCGTCTGGATTAGGCGAATTGCTGCACCTTGACAACTCCATGGAACGGAATAATTAAGAATGTGGGAAATTGTACTCAAGGGCGGGCCACTGATGTGGCCGATACTTTTTTGCTCGGTATTATCGCTGGCGCTTTTTTTTGAGCGACTCTGGTTTTATTATCGATTTCGCCGCGATGATACTACGCTGGTGGCGGAGGTTGAAGGGCTGGCGCGCGACGGACGGATCAATGATGCCGAAGTGGTTTGCCGTCGGGTCGGATCGCCCCTGAGCCGGATATATCTGGCCGCGTTACGTTGTGCCGGCCAGGAGCGGGCGCGCATCAAAACCGTGGTCGAGGAGATCGGCTCGCGCGAACTGGCACCGTTGGAACGCTATCTGGGGTTAATGGGTACGATCGCCGCACTGGCACCGTTGCTCGGTCTGCTGGGGACCGTTCTGGGAATGATCCGGGCATTTAATGTGATTGCGACCGCCGGTGTCGGAACCCCCGCAACCCTTGGAGGAGGGATCTCGGAAGCTCTGATTACCACCGCCTCGGGGTTGGCCGTGGCAATCCCGACGTTGCTTCTTCATAAATATCTGAGCAGTCGAGCGGATCGTCTCGCCCTTGAGGTCGAGGTTCGCTCCCTGCACCTGGTCGATCTGTTGGAGAAGTAATATGTCCTGGCGGCGTAATCAACGAGAGGAACCACGGGTTGAACTGACGCCAATGATCGACGTGGTCTTCCTGTTACTGATTTTTTTCATGATTTCCACAACATTTGTCGAAACGCCTGGCCTTTCGATTCGTTTACCCGAATCGTCTTCGCGGGTCGAAGAACGTGAGGCCCGTGAATTAAAGGTTTATCTCAATAAAGACGCCGAAATATTTTATCAGGAGCAACAACGCTCGTTGGCATCGTTGACGGAAATTTTTGCCCGAAAAGGCCGAGAAGAGTTGAAGCAGATGACCTTCGTTCTGGTTGCCGACAAAGAGGCGTTGCATGGACGTGTCGTTCAATTGATGGATTTGGCCAAACTTTCCGGATTCGGCAAGCTGGCGATCGCTACAGACCGCGCGGCACCATCAAATTGAGGTTTCGTTCGAAGACGATGCGCTTGATGAACATTCTTGCGTGTGGTATTGCATCGCTGTCGATAATTTGCCGCCGATAACAACTTCTATTATTCTATTTCCATTCCAGTCAGGGGCTTCCCGATGTTACTTCCGTTGTTGCGTTTGCGTCGCAGTGTTCGTCAATTTTTATCAACGCCGGTTGCCGCCGCCGATATCGAGATTTTGCGTGAAGCGGTGTTGCGGTCGCCGTCATCGCGTGGCAAACGTCCCTGGGAATTTGTTATCGTCGATGACCCTGAGCTGTTGGTGCAGTTGGGCGCCGCGAAAGAGCATGGTTCGTTGTTTCTTGCCGCTGCTCCGTTGGCGGTTGTCGTTTGCGCGGATCCCGATAAATGTGATGTCTGGATTGAAGATAGCAGCATCGCTGCCATTATTCTCCAGCTGACCGCAGAATCACTCGGTCTTGGCAGTTGCTGGGCGCAGATGCGTCTGCGTCCGCATGGTGACGGACGCACTGCCGAGGAATATATCAAGCAATTGCTGGGGCTGCCCCCGCGTTATCGTGTTGATTGCGTTATCGGCATCGGTCATCCGGCAGAGCGCTCCGCGGGGCATGCAGCGGAAACACTGCCGTGGAAACAGCTACACCACAACCGGTTCGATCCTGCCACAGCCGAAAATTGAACTTTTATTGATGGAATATGACGCTCTCCCTGGCACACTAATGTGCATTGCGCCGACATTAAGTCAAGACGGATAATAAACAAATGACAACCAAACCGATAATTCTGCTGGTCGATGATCTCGATTTTTTTCTGGAAATGGAAAAAGATTATCTGAGTAAGACGCAGGCCGACATCCGGATTGCCAAAAATGGCCAGATCGCCATCGAAACGGCCCGTCGCGTTCTTCCTGACCTGATCTACATGGATGTGCAGATGCCGGTCATGGACGGAATGGAAGCGTGTCACAAGATCAAACAGGATCCATTGCTGAGCAATATTCCGATAGTGATGGTTTTTACTGAAACGGGGGGCGTCACGCGTGAGTCGGTAATGCGTTGTGGCTGCGATGACGCGCTGGTCAAGCCCGTCGATCGCAAGCTCTTTCTGGACGTCGGACGTAAATTTCTCTATCATGTCGAACGGCGTGATAAAAGGGTTTCCTGCCGCACGACCGTCGAGTTTCGAATCAATGGGCTTGATCGTCAGGGGGTGTCGCATGATCTGAGCAAAAATGGCATCTACGTTGAATGTCGCGAAGCACTGAAGCAGGAAGATCATGTCTATCTGTCATTTCTGCTGCCGACGATCAGTTCACATAAAATCCAGGCACGAGGGCGTATCGCCTGGGTTAATCAAGGATTTCCACGCACCAACAACAGTCTCCCGCAGGGGTTTGGCATCGAGTTTCAGAACCTTGACTCGATTTGTCGCCGGATGGTTGAAGAGTACGTAAAAAAAGCCACCAATTAACACCTTACGTTTTTGAGAAAGCTTCCGAATGATGATGCACAAGAAGCTCAAACAGGGGCGCGTACAGGTCTATACCGGAGAGGGGAAGGGGAAGACGACAGCGTCGCTCGGGCTTGCTCTACGTGCCGTTGGTCACGATTTCAAGGTTTGTATTCTCCAGTTTATGAAGGGCAGCACGGTTTACGGCGAACTGGAGGCCGCGCGGAGGTTGTCACCCTGGTTGACCATCAAACAGGTCGGACGTAAAAACTTTGTGGCGCGTGACACGCCCTCGGCAGACGATGTTGCTGCCGCCGAGGCCGGTTTTGCCGAAGCACAGCAGGTGGTCACGTCTGGTGACTTTGATCTGGTGATTCTGGATGAACTGAATTGTATCGCCGATTTCGGTCTGGTGCCGATCAGTGACATTTGCGCACTGATCGCTTCCCGTCCGGCACATGTCGAACTGGTATTAACCGGGCGGAATGCACCTGAGGAGATTGTCGCTATGGCGGATCTGGTAACTGAAATGCGCGAGGTAAAGCATTACTTCCACGCGGGGCAGGTTGCGCGCAAAGGGATTGAATCGTAGCTTCGATGACGCGGCAATTTCGATTGACAGCGCAGCCCTGAATTGATATAAAACACAACTCTTGGGCGATTAGCTCAGCGGGAGAGCATCCGCCTCACACGCGGAGGGTCACTGGTTCAATCCCAGTATCGCCCACCAAGTAAAAACAGGCACTTAGAGGAATTCTAGGTGCCTTTTTTCTTGTCTGGAATTGCTGCGAAATACAAGTTGAAATACAAGTATTTTTTTTGACGTGTTTTTTGTGCTGTTTACTCCCCAAAACTCAGCAAAAAAAAACAGCTCACCTCGTTAGAAGTGAACCGCTCAGGTTTCAGTTAATCCCTGCACGTTACAAATATATTACTGATAAACCAGTTCGCGTCTTTCGCCTTTGAAGATGTATCGCTTCCCTCAAAGATAGAATTTCCAAACCCCCTAGAAAAGTCTACCGTATCTACGATGTTTACGATCCCGCCTGTATTACTTCGAGCATATATCTTCAATTTTAAATTCCTGCATTTTGGCCCTGAGCCTATCCTTCCACTTACTGTTACTAGATCGTCCTTTGTAACTATGTTGGTTGTTATTTTATAATCACTTGCACTTATAAGCTTTTTATTCGGCTCTTTTTCAATAATATCGATTGCTGACTCTTTTAGTTTGAAGTAGAAACCCACACCCTGTCGGTGTGGTGATGTGGACTGGCTACGCCGGTCCCGGATGGGTATGGCTGAAAGCCGCTCACTGTTATTCTTTCTTTCGAGTTGTGCCGCAACTTCGAAAAGAAAGGAGGAAACAGTGAGCAGCCGATTTCGTAAGTTATCACACTCGATATGGCACTGCCCGTATCACATTGTTTGGGTCCCAAAGTACCGGTTTCGGATTTTGCAAGGGAAAGTGAAAGAGGCCGTTGAATCAGGTATTCATGCGATATGTGGTTATGCCGGGTGTGAAGTCGTGGAGTTGAATGTTCAGCCCGATCATGTCCATCTGATCGTGATGATTCCGCCCAAGGTATCGATCTCGAACTTTCTTGGGCGGTTAAAAGGGCAGACGTGACCGTCCGCCTTCGGGATGTAGCTTCTAAGAACCGGCTTCGCCCGGTACGCTCCTCGTTTCAGCCGTTCGGTAAGGTTCTGGAGATTTTCCTCCAGATTCTCGCCGTAGTGGCGCCATGTCTCTCCATCAATCCCTGGGGCGGCGTTACGTTTGACCGCGTAATAGGCGCGCCGCAGTTGCTCGATATCGTAAACGTGGTGAAAGAGCGCCGTGAACCGCTGCTTCTTATCCTTTCCTGCTGCTTGGCGTACCCGTTCGAGGGCGCTGGGCGCGCCGGTCCGGCACTGTGTCCGGGGCGCGTTGCTCTCGGGCGGGTTCCCCTTGGCCAGCCCCCTTTCCTCCATCTCCTCCGCCGCCCGTTGCCGGGCCTTGTTCGGCGACTTCTCAGGTACTACGGGGCTGTCCGACTTCCCATATCCGTTCATCATCGGCTCACGTCCTTGGACTTTCCGCTGCGGCCTTCGCAACCCTCATTGCAAAGGCGGATAGGGGATCTCCCGGTTCCCGTGCGAGGTGTTTCCGTACATGCTCGAGGTCTCCGACCGCGCAGGGTCCGACCGTGTCTCGCGCTAGCGACCCGGTCGGTGTTGCCTTCCACCACGTCCAAAGCGTGGGCACCCTGAAGTTACAAGATTTCACGGCTCAATACTCGGCCTGCACGTACCCCTGCCAACGCTTCGCCGCCTCCTTGCGGATCGACGCATGACGCGGGGCCGGTGTGGTTCGCTACGCCTTCACCGTACGACTCTTTCATTCGCTACACCTCGCCGGTTTTGACCGGCGCTTTCGGACGTCCTTGATATTTTGACATTTACCCATTCCTGATAAGTATTATTGCCTTCCATCAATACTCGTGCTAACATTTGTACGCACTACAAACTCAGGAGCGACTCATGGATACTAGAATTCAATTTCGTGTTGACGAGGAAACAAAACGCTTGGCCCAACAGATGACTGAAAGCCAAGGTCGTACTCTCAGTGACGCTTGCCGAGAACTAACTGAACAGCTCGCCGAGCAACAGCGCAAAGCTTTATCTCATGATGTCTGGCTTACCGAACAAGTAAACCGTGCGTTCGACAAACTTGATTCTGGTAAAGCGGTGTTCATCGACAGTGACTCTGCAAAAACTCAAATGGCTGACCGTAAGGACAGAGTTCGCAATCGAGGGCGCCAATGATCTTTTGGGAAGAAGAATCCTTAAATGATCGTGAAAAAATTTTCGAGTTTCTTTACGATTTCAACCCCGATGCTGCCGAAAAAACCGATAAAATCATTGAAGCCAAAGTTAAAAACTTAATTGAACAACCTTTGATGGGCGTTCAACGAGATGGAATCCGAGGCAGATTGCTGATTATTCCTGAAGTTTCAATGATTGTATCCTATTTTGTCGATGGAACCACGATTCGTATCCTCCGAGTTCTTCATCAAAAACAAAAATTCCCCAATTGAGTAACTGAACTTACACAATTTTATTGATTCCGACCCGAAGCCTGCGTAGCGACTCGTCTTTCCCCAGTACTTCGAGAACCTCGTAGATCCCCGGACTGGTTGTCCCCCCGGCCAGTGCCACCCGCACCGACGGTCCGATCTTCCCGAGTTTCAAGCCGCAGTCAGCCATCACCCCCTTGAAAACCGCTTCAATACCGTCGTGGGTCCAGTCGCTGCACGCTTCAAGCTTGTGCAGCAACAGATCAAGCACCGGTTGCTGCTCGGCAGTCAAAAATTTGGCCACCGCCTCACTGTCGTACTCCAACTCGGGGCGATAATAGAACGCCGCACTCGCGGCCATCTCGACCATCGTTTTGGCACGTTCCTTCAGGGTTTTGACCACCGCAGCCGGGTCTGGTCCGAAGGATGTATCAATCCCCATCGCAGTGAGATGTTCGCACAGAATGGCACCGAGTCGAAGCGGATCTCCGGTTTTTATGTAATGACTGTTGAGCCACAACAGTTTTTCCGGATTGAAAACTCCGGCTGACTTGCCAACACTCTTCAGGCTGAAGAGTTTGATCAATTCGGCTTTGCTGAAAATCTCGTCATCACCATGCGACCAGCCGAGGCGTACCAGATAGTTGAGCAGCGCCTCAGGCAGATAGCCCTCATCCTTGTAAGCCATCACCGAGGTGGCACCGTGGCGTTTGGACAAGCGGGCTTTATCGGCGCCGAGAATCATCGGCACGTGAGCAAATTCCGGCACCGGATAACCGAGCGCCTGATAGAGCTGAATCTGGCGCGGGGTATTGTTGATATGATCATCGCCGCGAATCACCAGGGTGATCCCCATCTCGGCATCATCGATCACCACCACAAAGTTGTAGGTCGGCGTGCCGTCGGTGCGCTGGATAATCAAATCATCGAGTTCTTCGTTGTCGAAGACGATCGGCCCCTTGATCTGATCAAAAAAACCGGTATCCCCTTCCGGTGGTGCCTTGAAGCGAATGACACAGGGCTGCCCCGCCGGCTGGTCGGCACGCTCCCGACAGGTACCGTCATACTTCGGCTTCTGGCCGAGCTTCATCGCCAACTCGCGTTTGACGGTCAACTCATCGGTCGTGCAGTAACAACGGTAAGCTTTCCCCTCATCAAGCAATTGCTGCACTTTCGCCTGATAATGATCGAAGCGCTCCGACTGATAAAATGGCCCCTCGTCATAATCGAGTCCGAGCCAATCCATGGCCTGCAAGATCGCATCGACCGACTCCTGGGTCGAACGCTCAACATCGGTATCCTCAATCCGGAGAATCATCTTACCCCCCTGCTGACGGGCGAGCAGATAATTGAACAAGGCCGTGCGGGCCCCGCCGATATGAAGATATCCGGTTGGACTGGGGGCAAATCGTACGCGTAACTGAGACATGGAATTCCTCCTGAAAACGACTCAAGGGCCGCTGTTGCGGCCCTCTTTATACGTGATGTTTGACTAATTGGCAAGGATTGATCTGTGCGCTTCAGTGAATCACCACCCCGGCATATCCGACCACGTCGGTATCGTCGCCGCTCACTTCCCCGGAATTGCCGTAGCGAATCAGTTCTGCCTGGCACCCCCCCATGACGCGCACGGCAGCCAGCATGACAACGGTCGGAATCACCCCGCACATGCTGATCCGCTGTTCATGAACGATGGTGTAGAGCCCTTCCGGATCGAGCGCCAGAACCCGTTCCAGGGCAAGAAAGTCGTGTTCCCTGGCGCGGCTGGCCGATTCAAAATGAGTCATGTCGCTGCTGGCGACAAGGAGCACATCGCGCGCCTGCTCATTGAGCAGCACCCCGATCTGCTCACCAGTCTGCAGCAGCACATCGAGCGGTAAATGACCGAAGCAAATCGGGACAATTTGAGCAACCGGGTTCAACATTTGAATCAGCGGGATTTGCACTTCCAGTGAATGCTCGCGAAGATGGGCACTTTCGTCGCACGCCAGCGCCGGGCAGGCAGAGAGAAGCAGCGCGGCCAGCCCGGCATCGATCATAACTTCTCCAAGGGGGGTCAGCCACGAACCAGACGCGTAGAGCGCTGCACTGTGTCCGAATCCGTGATGATTCGGACCCATGACGATGACCTGTTCCGGTACGTTTACAGCGGCGAACGTTGCTGCGGCAATCGCCCCGGAATAGACATAGCCAGCATGGGGAGAGATGATCCCGCGGGCGGCAGACGGTGCCCTGTCGGTCGGCAACAAGCGCTCGATCAGATCATGGAGCGGCTGACGTTTACCCGGATAAAAATGACCGGCGACCGCAGGTTGACGCACCATCACGCACCTCATTGAAAATAACGACCCAAAATCATTTGCAGCCCGATAATAATCAACAGGCCGGAAAATACCTTTATCAGTTTAGCATGCGCTGACCGTCCGGCAACCCGCACGCCAAGACGCGCGAAAAGAATGGAAAAAGGAGCAACAATCAGGGCCACCGGTTGGCTGACAAAGCCGAGTGAATAAGCCGGCATGGCAACATCCCAGCCATGCCAGATGTATGCGAGTACCCCGGAAATTGCGGACAGCACAATCAGCGCACTCGAATTACCGACCGCCAGATGAATCGGCAGACGCAGTGCGATCACCATCAGCGGCACGGCAACGACCCCTCCGCCGACGCCGAAAAATGCGGAAAAGCACCCTCCAGCCAGCCCCACCAGCACAAATTTCCACGACGCATGCTCGCGTCGTTCGGCTTCAGGTCGTTGCTCGGGTGAACTGATCATCTTCAACGCCACGGCGATCTGCATCAATCCGAATAAAATTTTCAGTTGATCGCCGCCGATCCCGACCGCAAGGGTCGAACCCATCACCGCCCCGATCATCCCGCCCCCTCCCAGGGCGAAAACCTGATGCCAGTCGACATTACCGCGTTTGCGATGTCCCAGCGTACTGGAGACGGCGGTCGGAATAATTACTGCCAGACTGGTGGCA
This sequence comes from Desulfuromonadaceae bacterium, assembly GCA_019429445.1. Taxonomy (NCBI): domain Bacteria; kingdom Pseudomonadati; phylum Thermodesulfobacteriota; class Desulfuromonadia; order Desulfuromonadales; family Desulfuromonadaceae; species Desulfuromonadaceae bacterium. The sequence goes on along the minus strand of JAHYIW010000010.1, from coordinate 47,391 downwards.
AAAGCGGCATGAACAACGATCTGGTCAGGGAAACCGGCGAGCGGAAAAGTATACAGGAAGAGCGGCACGAGAATGATGCCGCCACCGATACCGAGCAACCCGGCAAGGAAACCGGCACCGGCACCAAGGAGCACAAACAACATGAGAGTAAAAAAGGTTAATTCCATAAAATAAGCTTAAACCATTATTTTCGACAGGTGCGATATTTGTCCGTTATTGGGGGGCTGACGGTAGATTTTTTACCGTCGGGGCACCCCTCGCGGGTGCCCCGGTTCAGGGCGTCGCGTCTTGCCCACAATTAACATCGCTATTGGCATCGACGTCAACCCAACTTCTCCCCCACCACAATCCCCATCCCGTTACCCCCCTGCGCTTCCTCAACCCGCCGCACATTCACCAGCCCTGCCGCCGTCATCATTTCAATCAACTCATTCTCCCGATACGCCTGCCCCGCGTCGGTTTGCACCAGCATGTTCAACGCGAACAAGGTCGGAAAAACGGGGGAGCAGCCATCATCATGCAGGATAAACTCCTGGATCAGCAACAGCCCCCCCGGTTCCAGTGCATCGACCGCACGCTGCACCAGCGCACGACAGGCCTCGGGGCCATTGCTGTGGAGGATGTGCGACATCCAGAAAAGATCGTAGCCGGTCGGGAGTGGATCGCTATTGAAATCACCGGGATGGAAATCGATGCGTTGCTGCATGTCGAAACGTGCCACGGTGGCGGTGGCGATGGGGCGACTCACCGGACGGTCAAAAATCGTCGCTGTCAAGTCTGGATTAACGCGACAGAACTGGATGGCATAGGTTCCCGGCCCGCCACCGAGATCGAGCAGGCGTTGGTGAGCGCTGAAATCGAACTGCTGCGCGACCTGCGGCGCACGCATCGATGCGAGATTGAACATGCCGTTCAAAAATGCCGTCAGCCACTCCTCATCTTTATGCAACGACAGCTGTTGATGCGCTGCGCCGCTGGCGACCGAGCGGTCGAGATGCGACCACGACTCCATCAGGTGATGATGATGCAACACGATATCACCGAGGTATTCCGGCTGCCCCTGCACCAGATGCGTGCGGGCAAAGCTTCCGGCGCGATAGCCGGCTTCTTCCTTGTCGAGCAGACCGAGGGCCGTCAGCGCATCGAGCAGCATCCCCAGACCGCGGGCGCTGCAACCGGTGCGCTCCGCCAGTTGGGTGAGGGTCAGGCGCTCCTCGGCCAGCGGCGTAAAAACATCATGCTTGACCCCGGCGTGCAAGGTCGCCGACACCCAGAAACCGCTGCTCTGCTGTATGAACCGTTCGATCGACCATTCATTCTTTGGCATATGTTCTCCTTGTCACTTGAAATGAATCGATATCGTCCCCCGTCAACCCCCTCGGTGCGAAGGCGACTTGAGGTAACCCGGCGAAAAGCAGTTGCATTGCCGCAACGACTGCGTATAATGCCCCCACTCTACCCACTGAAGGAATAAAGAATGAAACCGATGGAAAAACTCAGCGGCAAGCAGGCCCGACATCTGCGCGGCCTCGGCCATCATCTCAACCCGGTGCTCGTCATCGGCAAAAACGAACTGACCGAGCAGGTTGTCGCCGCCGCCGAAGAAGCGCTGGCCATTCATGAGCTGATCAAAGTCAAGCTGCTGGAAACCTGCCTCAGCAATCGCAAAGAGGTCGCCGCCGAACTGGCCGCCGCCACTCATTCCGCGATCGCCCAGGTGGTCGGTCGCACCTTCCTGCTCTATCGTCCCGCTGAGGAACCGACAATCAAGCTCCCCTGACCGGCAGCGCCACGCTCACACCCGTTCAAACGGCTCGAAGAGCCGTTTGTATTCGTCCTGCGCGTAGCGATCGGTCATCCCGGCAATATAGTCGCAGATGACGCGCTCCCTGCCGAAACGCGCATACTTTTCCTGATAACTCAGCGGCAGCAATAGTGGATTATGCTGATAACACTCAAAGATCAGCGTAATAAACCGTTCTGCTTTAAAGCGCATCCGTTCGACCTTGTAATGCCGATACAAACGTTTGAAGAGGAATTTTTTCAGTTGGCGGTTTAACGTCGCGATGCGGGGGCTGAATTCTACCAGGCGGCGTTCCTGACGACGCACATCTGCCAGACTTTCAATCCCCGCAGCAGTAATATTTTCAGCCGTCTGCTCAACCAGATCGAGGATCAGCCGCCCGATCAAGTGACTGATCGTTTGATGGGCATGCCTTTCCTCACCAAGTGTCCCGTATTTTTCACGCACCAGATCTGATGTTTCGCGCCATAATTCGAGCTCAGCCAATTCGTGCAGATGAATAAACCCGGCCTTGAGCCCATCATCGATATCGTGATTATTGTAGGCAATCTCGTCGGCCAGATCGATCAACTGCGCTTCGAGAGTCGGCTGGGCACCAGGCTCATACTCCACAAAATCACCGTCCGCTGAATCGTAATCAGAGGTGTGTTTGATAATCCCCTCGCGTGTTTCCCACGACAAATTCAAACCATCAAAACCAGGATAACGCTCTTCCAGCTGTTCAACAATACGCAACGATTGACGGTTGTGCTCGAACCCGCCGTAATCCTTCATCAAACGATTCAACACATCTTCACCGGTGTGCCCGAACGGGGTATGCCCCAGATCGTGGGCCAGCGCCAGCGTTTCAACCAGGTCTTCATTGAGTTGCAACCGCCTTGCAATCCCGCGCCCGATTTGCGCCACTTCGAGCGAATGGGTCAGCCGCGTCCGGTAGTAATCTCCTTCGTGGTTGACAAAAACCTGGGTTTTGTATTCGAGACGCCGAAACGCCGCGGAATGGATAATGCGATCACGGTCGCGCTCGAAGGGCGGGCGATCGTCTTTGTGCGGTTCCTCATAACGGCGGCCACGACTGGTGTCACTGTGTGCGGCATAAGTTGCCAGAGCGGATCGTTCCATGGCAGTTCTCCTCCTAAATGCACTCGCAAAAAAGAATTAGATGGCTAAGCCATCAATTTAAACGATTTTTTACAAAGGGGCAACGTGAAGGCAAAATGCCGATCGAGAAATTGACAGATCACGCAACTACGGTAATAATTTAGAATCCGAAATAAATTCAACATTGGCGGTACCGCCGCCCTCAGCTTCGCAAAGGAGAAAAAATAATGGCAACTTACAGCTGCGCAAAATGTGGCATGGGTGTAAACGCAACCTGCGCCAAATGCAATGCCCCGCTTAAAAATGACACCTTGACCTTGCCCGACGGAAAGATGGTCCAGATTTCCAAATGCCCTAACGGACATGGCAAGATCAAATCACCGATGTGTTGCGGCGAAGACATGAGTTGTTCGCTGTAAAAAACATAAACGGACGAACTATTAAATGATCAAGGGCCCCGCCAGTTCAGGTGCGCTATGGAACAGGCGGGGCTCAAGCTTGATGCACCGGCGATCACGGGAGCCGACCCGGCTACCCCTTCGGTAAATGATTCCTGAACCGTTTCCGTACCCAATTCACTTCATCCTCATGCGTCACCACCCGCCCGTCGAGCCGTGCCCCGAGCAGTCGTTCCAGAACCTCACGATACAGCGGCCCCGACGGCATCCCCATGTGATGCAGATCATCACCGGTCAACAAACATTGGACCTGACGCAAATGGGTCAGATAATGAGAAATCCACCGTTTTATCGCATCGCGCGAGGTCAGGCTCATCAGGTAGAGAATGACTTCCGGAGTCAACGGTTGCAACCGACGATACAACTGGCTGGGCAACAGCGTGCCGTCACTCCCGGCCCGGCGCGACAAGTAACGCAACATCTGATGTCCGGCGGCGCGGCCAATGACAAGCTGCGTACGCTGCCGCTGGGAGAGTGTTAGCCGGGTGCAAAGCGCCTGCATCGCCTCATCATCAAGTTCGCAGGTCAGACAGAGCAGATAGACCAGCCAGATCTCGCAATCGTGTTCCGCGTAGAGCAGTTCGTACCAGTGCAATACCTTGCCGACCGCTTTCAACGCCCGCCGGTTACGGCGTCCGAGCTTCAGGTCAAGATGCAACCCGGCCAGCAGTCCAAGGTCGTTCAGCCGCTCAAGGGCGCGGAACGGCTCTGATTCATTGAGAATATGGATCAGTTCATTGGCCAGGCGACTGCCCCCCACCTTGTTCAGGAAGCCCATACGCACCGCACTGGTAAGGAGGTTGAGGGTATGTTTACCGATCTTGAAACCGAGCCGCTGCTCAAAACGCACCGCCCTGAACATCCGCGTCGGGTCCTCGACAAAGCTCAGATTGTGCAGCACCCGTACCGCCTTTTCACGCAGATCACGTTGACCACCGAAGTAATCAACCAGTTCACAAAAGTGCTCTTTATTGAGTGATAAAGCCAGCGTGTTGATCGAAAAATCGCGACGATAGAGATCCAGCTTGAGGGAAGAATTTTCGACGTTGGGGAGCGCCCCCGGTTCCAGGTAATACTCGGTACGCGCACTGGCAACATCGATTTTGTAGCCGTCAGGAAAGATAATCACCGCCGTCCCGAACTTGCGATGCACCCGTATCCGACAGGTGCGCCTGCGGGTAAAGGCCTGCGCCAGAACGATCGCGTCGCCTTCGACGACCAGATCAAGATCGATGTTTTCTTCACCGAGGAGTAGATCACGCACAAAGCCACCGACGGCAAACACCTGGCAATCCAGTTGGTCCGCGAGATCCCCAAGTTCTTTCAGCAGCGTTACCACCCGCTCCGGAATTTTAGCGTGCAGCCGTCGCATCAGCTGGTGGCGTTTGATTCCTCCCCCACCGTCCGGATGCAGTGCCGATGACAGGCGTGCGATGCGTCCGCCCGAAACCAGATGGCGCAGCAAGTCGGTACGGGTGACCGCGCCGACCATGCGTTCCCCCTCAATGACCGGCACAAAGCGCTGATTATTGCCAACGATCAACTCCTGAAGCTCGGCAACGCTGGTTTCCGGGGTCGCACAAGCCACGTCATCAAACATGTACTCGGTCACCAGCTCTTTGGCGAGACCGTGATGCGCTGCTTTTTCAAGCGTCTGTCGGGTAATAACGCCCGCCACTCGCTGCCCGTCGAGTACCGGCAGGGCGTTGAGATTGTAGCGGGTCAGTAACTGCCGCGCCTCACTGATTGTCGTATTGACCGCGACACTTTTGACCGGTGTTGACATCAGGTGTCGGGCATTCCAGCGCGGACTCACCTGCTGTGCCAGCACCAGCGGCAAGCGCTCCATCACTTGGATCAAGGTCAGATCGCGCACCACCCCGGAGGCAGCATAAGGATGTCCTCCGCCGCCAAACTCGCCCAACACCTCCCGCACATCAACTTCCGGCAGCCGCGACCGCCCGACCAGAAAGATCCGGTCGCCCATCCGTGCCGCCACGATCAGCACCTGGCAATTTTCCATATCTTTCAATTTGTGAGTCAGCATCGCCAGATCGCCCACGAACCGTTCCGTCGAGGCATGCGCCAGGGTGATGTCGACCCCGTGGACATTGAGTACGGACAGATTCTGGGTCAGTTCATGGAGCAACGCGACCTGTTCGACCGTCAGCTCCTGCGTCAGGAAGTCGGCAACCGTGTTGAGATCGGCCCCCTGCTCCAGTAAAAAAGCGGCGGCGGAGAAATCTGCGCCGGTCGTCGAGCTAAACAACAGACAGCCGGTATCTTCATAGAGCCCGAGCATCATCATTGTCGCTTCTTCCGGGCTCGGCGTGATGCCACGTTGGCGGATAATCCGCGTCAGGACGGTCACTGTCGCGCCGACCGGCTCGACTATTTCGAGCGTGCCGCGCAGATCATTTTCACTGGCGGAGTGATGATCGTAGATATGCAGTTCGATCCCTTCGCGGCCAATCAGCTCGGCGAACGGACCGATGCGCTCCGCCTGACGCACATCGACCAGGATCAAACGGGTCACGGCAGCCAGGTCGATATCGCGAAAGCGTTTGAAATCGAGGGCATAACCGACGCTCTTGACAAAGAACTCGCGCAGTCCACGTTCCTGTGCGCCGGCAAAGACCATCTTGGCCTGCGGATAAAGCAGGTGGGCTGCGACCATCGAACCGAGACAGTCAAAATCGGCATTCACATGGGTGGTTATGACATCCATCGTTGTATCCTGAATAAAGATAAATTACTGAAATTCTGTCGATTATAGCGTGTTTTGGTCGGCGCTACCAGCGCTTCATCAGGCATGACGGTCTGAAAATCGAGCATTTTTTCATCCTTGACAGCGTCACGTCATCATGGTTATCATTTGACAACCATGAAACAACTCTCGCCACGTCAACAGCAGGTTCTCAACTTTATCACCGTCCATCGTGACACCCACGGTCGGCCGCCAACCCTGCGCGAAATTGCCACTCATCTGGGGGTCTCCGGCACGCTTGGCGTGATGAAACATCTGGCCGCTCTGGAACGCAAAGGGTATCTGCACCGCCGCTCCGGCAGCGCCCGCGGGATCATCCTCAACACTTCGGAAAGTGCGGGTGACGCACTGCCGATTGTCGGCACCGTGCAGGCGGGGAACTGGCAACCGGCCACCGAAGAAATTGAAGGATATTTCGCCATCGATCGCGCACGCCGCAGCGGCGGCACCTTTTTTCTGCGCGTGCGCGGCGATTCAATGATCGACGCCGGGATCATCGACGGTGATCTCGCCCTGATCCGGCCCCAGCCGATCGCGCATGATCGCGATATTGTCGTTGTCCTGCTCGATGGCGAAGCGACGCTAAAACGTTTTTTTCACGAACCTGGGCGGATTCGCCTGCAACCGGAAAATCTCCACTATGCCCCGCTGTATATCTCGGCCCGCGACGGCGAAGCGCGCATTGTCGGCAAGGTGGTTGGTCTCTATCGTCAACTGCCGGACTGAACATGATGGCGTCGCAAAAAGTCCGGCCTACGGCGTTACGCTGTTTTTTCAGGACCTCGACCGACCTGATGTAGGCCTTCGCCCCTGAAAAACCACCAAGCATTGTATGACGAAATTTTTGCTTGGCCATCTCATTCTTTTTTGCGAGTGCATCAAAACATGGTGATCCAGCTCAATAAAACGGTGCGGGTCGCGGTCATCTTCGCCCCCGGTGAAGTTCCCCGGCCAATCTGGTTCGACTGGAATCGACGCAAATACCAGATCGCCGAGATCACCTATCGCTGGCAGGAACAACGCGGTGCGACCACCTTGCACCACTACGCCACGACGGTCGACAGCAATCTCTACGAGCTGATCTATGACAGTAATGAACAGAGCTGGACGCTCGGCGCGGTCGATACGGAACAGCGATGAAGCGCACCATCATGCATATCGACATGAACGCGTTCTTCGCTGCCGTCGAGCAACAACGCAACCCGCAGCTGCGTGGTAAACCGATCGCCGTTACCGGTGGCGGGAAACGCACGATCATCACCACATCGTCCTACGAAGCGCGGCGGTGCGGCGTCAAGACCGGGATGAACCTCTGGCAAGCCCGCAATGTCTGCCCTGAATTGACCCTTGTGGTTGGCAACAACCGGCTCTACACCGACACCTCAAAACGCATCATTGCCCTCTTTCACGATTTTACCCCGCAGGTGGAAGTCTTTTCCGTGGACGAGGCGTTTCTCGATCTGAGCGGATCGTTGCAACTCTTCGGTTCCGCACAACGCGTTGCGTACCTTCTCAAGGCGCGGATCCGGCAAGCTTTCGGGCTGACCTGCTCGATCGGCATCGCACCGAACAAATTACTCGCCAAACTGGCTTCGGAGATGCAAAAACCGGACGGTCTCACCATCATCGACAGCGCACGCATTGCCGCAACCCTGGAGCATTTGCCGATCGGGGAACTCTGCGGGATCGGCAAACGCACCGCGAGTCAGCTCAACCGTCTCGGGATTTTCACCTGCGGAGAACTGGGACGTTTTCCGGGCGCTGCGTTGCGGCGCAAATTCGGCATTATCGGCCCGCGTCTGCAACGCATGGGACGTGGCGAGGATGACGCGGCGGTGATCCCCGGTACACAGGCGGAACCGATCAAAACCGTGGGGCACGGGGTGACGCTTGCGCAGGACATTGACGATCCCGAAGAAATTCATACTCAACTGTTGCGTCTGTCCGAAATGGTCGGTCGCCGCGCGCGTCGCTATCGGGTCAGCGGTCGAACCGTCACCCTGACGATCCGTTACGCCGACTTCACCACCTTCAGCATTCAGGACAGTTCTTCGGAATGGATTAATCGCAGCGACGAGATCTATCGCCGGGCGCGGGGGATTCTCGACCGAACGCCGCTTTGTCAACCGATCCGCCTCCTCGGCATCCGTCTCAGCGGCCTGCAACACCAGAACGGGCAGCTGCAACTACTTGATGAAGATCGGCGGCGCCAACTGACAACGCTGGCGATGGATCGGGTGAATGAGCGCTACGGCACCGCCGCCCTGACGTTCGGGAGTATTCTGGGACAGGAAAGCGTGGCGCGGGTCATTGCTCCGGCCTGGCAACCGGCGGGGATTCGGGACGTGGAGGTCGAGTGATTCACCCAAGAGCCTGGCTGAGAATAAGGGCCGAAGCGAAAATCCAGAAGTTTGAGGGCAGATTTTGGCTCGTTTACAGCCTCATAGCCATAGCTATGGGGCAAAAAGGAGCTGAAATATGAGCCAAGCAGCTGGGTTTGCAGCCGGTCATACATTCTCGGACAGGCTCATTGGAGTAAAAAGTTGCAAAATCGTGTCATGATCGACGACGTCGATCTGTTCATCGTTCATGTATTTGCGGGCATAATCAAGATAGATCCGCTCTTTGACAAAGACGGCAAAAATATCCGCGTCAAAATGACGATCTTTTGTCATAAAGGCCATAATCCTGAGCGTTTCAGATAAGGTCTTGCCTTTTTTATAAGACCGATCTTTCGCGGTCAGCGCCTCAAACACATCGGCAACAGCGATAATTCTCGCTTGCAGCGGAATTTGTTCTTCAACCAGATGCGCGGGATAACCGTTACCGTCCAGCCGTTCGTGATGCCCGCCTGCATATTCAGGAACATGTTGCATGTCTTGCGGAAACGGCAACGATTCGAGAATTTTGATTGAGGCAACGACATGATTATTGATAACGTCACGTTCTGCGTCAGTCAATGTGCCACGAGAAATGATCAGATTGTTTATTTCATCAGCGTCCAGCAACGGTCGCGTCGTACCGTCCGGCCCCCGCCAGCGCATCGATTCGGCGAGCGTTGCAACCCGCTGTTGCTGATCCGACGGCATAAATTCTCCCCCGGTATTGCACCGCCGCAAAAAATCACGTTCTTTGTCGAGTCCGGCAAAAATCTCTTTCAGCGCTCCTTCGTCAATCTTTTCAACCACTCCGTGCTGCCGCAACTGATCGCGCAACCAGGCAATTTCGGCGTCGCGTTTAATAACCTCAAAACGCGTATCAACCGCTTCAATCCGGTCGTAAATCGTTTCCAGCTTGGTTGCCTTGCCGACCACATGTTCCGGCGTGGTTATCTTGCCGCAATCGTGCAACCACGCGGCAACCTCCAGTTCATAACGCTTCTTTTCATCAAGGACAAACGGGGCAAGGTGCCCCTCGGTAGAAACAGAAACAGCATCCGCCAGCATCATCGTCAGGATCGGCACCCGCCGACAATGTTGCCCGGTGGTCGGCGACTTCTCGTCAATCGCAGTCGCCAGTAGCTGGATCAACGCCTCAAACAGCTTCTTTAAATCCTGAATCAGGCGCTCTTTGGTCAACGCAACTGCCGCCTGCGAAGCCAGCGAGGCGACCAAACGTTGATCCTCATCGGAAAAGGACACCACCTCGCCGGACTCAGCGTCGATCGCATTGAGCAGCTGCAAAACCCCGATAATGACATCTTCCTGATTTTTCAGGGGAACGGTCAAAAATGATTTGGAGCGAAATCCGGTTTTTTGATCAAAAATCCGCGTCCCGGAAAAATCAAACCCGGACGCTTTATAAGCGTCCGGGATATTGACAATTTCATCTTTGATCGCGGCGTAGGTCGCCACCATTTTTAAATTAGGCTGTCCCTGATCATCATACATGGGGATCGGCGCGAAAGGAATCTCGACGCCATTTGTCCCCCCCATCGCAAAACCAAGTGACTCGGTCCGCATGATTTCAAACTTGAGGGAATTGTCAGCGGTGACCGAATAAAGGGTCCCCCCGTCGGCATTGGTCAAGTCCTTGGCGCCAAGCAGAATGGTTTCAAGCAACCGGGCGGTATCCTTTTCTGTAGACAAGCGGATACCAATCTCGTTCAGTTTCTCTATTCGATCAAGCAGGTTTTTGAGATTGCCGCCACTGTCCACAACTCACTCTCCCCAAGAGCCATTCCGAACACAGGCACGCCGCATCATTCTGCGATGCCGCACCCCCGACATTGCCGAACATGTCATCGATAGGACAAGTGAAACTATTGTGCCCCGGCTTTCAAATTTTCCAGTGCCAGCAGCGAATCCTGGCGAAGCGCACTCGTCGGATAACTGGCAACAAATGCTTCAAAAAGTTCCGTCGCACGCGCGCTGTCGCCGTCAACAGCGACCTGTACCGCCGCATTAAACGCCGTCAATTCTTCTGCGGAGACGTTCAACGTTTCTTCTTTCCCTTTCCAGTACAATTCTCCGCCGTCGTCATTTTTAGCGCCGCGTACGCCCCCGACAGCTGTTGTAACAGAAGTCTTTTTCGTTGGCGTCACCTTCTCGATTTTGCTGCGCAGTCCGTCCCAGAAACTTTTCTGCGCCTCTTGCGCCGAAACACCGGCGACACCAACAGAAAATACCAACGCTAATGCAATAACAATAAGTCTTATCATATTAAACCTCCTCACGGTCCATGTCCCGTAATGTAGCCCTGTTATCACCCTGTTCAAATCGGCCCGGTCAGTTCGAGCGCCAGTTTCCGATATTTTGTGGCAATCGTTATATCCATTTCCATGGCTCGTTTAAATGCGTTCACGGCCTCTGCTTTCATATCCTTCCCCAGATAAGCCCGAGCCAGATTGACCTGGATGTAGGGGTCCTCCGCGTCGAGTTCAGCGGCCAATCGATAATAGTATAACGCCTGATCAACATCTTCCTGCAAATAATTTACATTCCCCAGATTGTTTTTAATTGACGCATCCCCAGGGGCGAGTTCTTCGGCTTTCAACAACATTCGTGAAGCCTCGTCCAGTTCCCCCTCTTCAGCGTAGACGATACCGAGTTGCAACATCGGCGCATAGTTGTCAGGTTCCGCACGCACGGTATCGACCAACGCCTTGGTGAGATATCCCATGCGGATCTTCTTGAGACTCTTCAGCTCATCGAATTTTTTTTCAATTTCGCTTCGTTTGACCGGTTGCGGGCGCCAGTCGATACTTGGCAAACTGGCGGGTTTAAACTTTCCCCATGCTGCGCGAATATCCATCGTCGTCAACCCGCGACCGGCCCAGTCACGGTAATTTTTACCCCCCTTTTCCCATGCTTTGAGAAACGATGAACCGACCATCGTCACCTCTACCGGAATCCAGAGCATCTCCTCATCAACGACAAAAAGATCGGTCATTGACTCCGGTCGGCTGGCAAAATCAAGGGGCGTTGCAAACATCATGAACATATGCCCCGGAACCTCCACCGCCTTGGTCCGCACCCCGATACTCTCCATCATTGAGCTGTAGAGCGCAACCAGGTCATCACAGTCCCCCGAACGGCGCTGCAACGTTTCCCGTGGATACTGAATGTAATCTATGAAATCAGTATGTTCCGATGTTTTCTGGTAGGGATTGGAGGGATCCTGCATGTACGTCAACCCAACCACACCGAGGGCGTCAAAAAGGACTCCGGCATATAACAGGGGATCATCAACCTCAGGATACTGGGTCGTGATTGTACGCACGAATTCGAGGATAACGCTATCCTTCGGTGCGATAAATGTCGCAAAGCGTTCCCGCACATCCCACATCATCCGATGTTTTTCGTAAATATTGATCGTATGATTACGGGTAAAGGTCTTCAGACTATCATTTTCGTAGTAAGAAATTTCAATCTCTGTCTGCACCGGGGTATCTTCGGTGACATCCAGAATTTTGTTGTTGAATACCGCCTTCAATACCACCTCGGCACTCGAACGTGGGCCCAGGTCCTTAATCTCGACTTCTGTCGGGAAATCCATAAAATCCTTGATTTTAAACTTCACCTTGAGACTGGCGATCCGGGCGCGCGTATTATTGGCAACCGTCAGCACGCCAATGCCTTCGTTTTCGTAGAGCTTGTAGGTATTTGAAAAAACATTGCTGATATTAATCGCTGCATACTCAATCGGAGGCCGGGTTGCGATTTGGGTTATTGCCTTGATCTCTACCGGCACAGTTTCCATTTGATCGATACTGACAGCGGAAACGCGGAAGGCATACTCGGTCGACGGGTCAAGCCCGGTCGCCACGTAGATCGGTTCCTTACTCTCTCCAGCCTTGGTAAATTCACCACTCACATTACGGTAGATATTATAGTGGTCGAAAAATGGGGCTTTGCACTCATCCCATTGCAGCTCAACCGACCATTCCTGCGTAACCGCCCGCACATTATTCAGGGGAGCAACCTCAGCGCGCGCGGGGGTCGCATTGACAGCGGCGGTACGCGCCCCTTCATTCCCTCCCTTGGCCAGGGCACTGACCCGATAGTAATACGCGGTTTGCGGCTCAACAGCCGTATCAAGATAGGAACTGGAGCTGGTTTCAGTCAGTTTATCAAAAGGCCCATCGACGGCATTGGCACGATATACTCGATATGCTGTGACGTAGGAATAAGGGCTGACCGACCAGTCAAGACGCACCTGACGCATCCCCTCACTCGCTTGCAACTCGGTCACCGCAGTGGGTGTATAGATGGTTTGAAAAGTCTGAAGTCGCTTGCCAGCGGCGTCGGCAACGACAAAAGTGATGGCATCAAGGGGGACCATTGCCGTCGGTCGGCTAAAATCCCCCTTTCCCGTTCCGGGAGCACCAAACCGGCGCGACAAGGTTCCGTCAAGAGCATAAACCTTGACATCACTGGTTTTGGTATCCAGTACAAAAACTTCGTCGTTCGTTACCGCCAGATTGACCGGCCCTTGCAGAGCGTCCTTGTCTTTTCCGCCACCAAATTCATAGGCCGGTTTGCCGTCAGGGAAAAAGACCACCACTGCCCTGCGCTCATTGTCCAGCACATAGAGGTTTTTGTTCGGACCGATTTTGATCGCAATCGGCTCCTCAACGACCAAACGCCCGGTATTTTTCCCTAATACAGCCAAAAACACGCCATCGGTATTGAACACCTGAATACGTTCATTTCCGGTGTCAGCTACATAAATAATCCCCTCGCGAGAAATAGCCAGATCGCTTGGCTTTGAAAAACTGCCGTTGCGGCGCCCTGATTCTCCGACCGAAAGCAGCACCGCGCCATCATCGGCAAGTTTCAACAAACGCCCTTTATCGCGATCAAGCGCCCAGATGTTTCCCTGGGGGTCAACCGCCGCCGCTACAGGTTCCCAGCCCTTCACACGAATGCTTTTATCCAGCTTCAGATCACGATAAATATTGAGCAGGTTCTTTTTACTATCGACCGCCAGCAGGCGTTTATCGCTGGCATCCCAATAGAGATGATGCGCTTCAAGAGCAGCGTCGCCCAGCCATTTCACTGAGGTGAGGGGAGGATTCCGATCTGTATGGGCAATCTTTGTCCCGTTCTCCATGGCAAAAATCTGGATATTTTTATTCTTGAGGTCGGCCACGTAAAGCTGCCCGGCGGCATCAACCGACAAACCACTGATTTTCTGAAATTGCGCACGCCCATTCCCTTTCGTCCCGAAACGCAGAAGCTGCTTGCCGGACAGGTCGAATTTGGTGACGTTATAAGCATCGCGATCAGCAATATAAAAACCGCCGTCATTCATCGCTATGGCACAGGGTTCACTCAGACCTCCAACTTTACCAAGGTATCTTCCCGCTGGATCGTAAATCTTGACCATATCGTCCCCGGCATCGACGACATACAGGTTGCCCTGATAATCAAGCGTCAAATCGACCGGCTTGCGCAGACGGGCATCACCCTTGCCGTCGTTGCCGATAAAACCAAGAAAAACACCGTTCGGGCCGAAGATCTGTATCCGCGCATTATCGGTGTCCGCAACGAAGATATTGCCATCAAAGATCGCAATCCCGCGGGGATCGTCAAATTCCTTCGGGTCGCTGCCGTCCGCGCCGAAGCTCCCCAGGAATTCACCGTCACGCGTAAACATCGCAATGCGATCCAGACCACGATCAGCGACATAAACTGTATCGCCGTAAAGCGCGATCCCGGATGCCTTTTCAACTTCCGGTCGACGGCTGCCGGGCTTTCCCAGGGTAAAGAGGACCTTCCCTTCCTGATCAAGAACAAATGCCGCGCCATTTTCTGTCGTGACATAGATACGACCTTCCTGATCGACAGCTATTTTTTCCGGGGGCTGACAGGGAACTTGACCGATAAAATTTACCTGCTGAAAGGCAGCACCGGCAACCCCGTTCAAACCACATAAAAACACGCCCGCCAGCAGCCATGAGAAGTATTTCGATATCGGCATTTTGTCGTCCTTCAGCAAAGCAATAAATAAACTCATATGCAAAAAATCCGTAGTCTTTAATTATGACACAAAACAAAAAATCAATGGAGGAGAAATTTTACTTGCGCAGCGCCGTATAAGATCCGTCCCAATCTTCCTCGGGAGGGGTATCAAGGTATTCCTGGCAGCGCTGGCAGTACAATTCTGATGGCCGATCGTTGTAACGTTCGACGAGCGCGGCAAAAGCTTGCTGGGCGTCGAGGAACTTGCGCTGCCGGTATAACATCAGCGCATCGTGAAATGCAGTCGCCGCGTCAGCATGACAGGTCATCACCTCAAATATTGCCAGCGGCCGTTCTTTCCCCTTGACGCGCACAAAATCAACTTCACGCAGAACATATTTGTTCACCGGCAGCAGCTGTCGGGTCGAGTCACTGATCAGAATACGGGTGCCGTAAAGTTTATTGATCGCCTCCAGACGTGAAGCCAGGTTGACATTATCACCAATGGCCGTATATTCCATCTTTTTCCCCTCGGCACCGATATTGCCGACGACCACGTCGCCGCTATTGATACCGATCCGCACCGAGAGCTCCTGTTGGCCGAGACCGCGCCACTTTGCACATAACTCGTCCATCTTGGCCGCCATGCGCACCGCGCAATCGACAGCAAGCTCAGCATGACGCGGCTGGTCGACCGGCGCGCCCCAGAAAGCCATAATCCCGTCGCCGATAAATTTATCGAGGGTCCCCTCCTGATCCATGATCACGTGTGTCATCTCCGCCAGATATTGATTGAGAATCCTGACCACCTCTTCCGGTGGTAATTTTTCACTGAAACCGGTGTAGTTTTGCACATCGGAAAAGAGAATTGTCAGCTGCCGGTTTTCACCACCGATCTTCGCCTGGCTGGGGTCCTGAATCAGTCGATCAACCACCGACTTTGAAACGTAACTGGAAAACATGCCACGAATTTGCCGGGTCTTGCGGTCGAGAAAGAAAAAACGCAGATAGGCCGTCGCACAAAATGACAGGACCACGCTGAGTTCAGGATAAACAATGCTGATCCAATGTCCTTTGAGGAAAAAGAAGTAGGCGAATCCCGCATGGCCGAACATGAGCAGCGCAATAAGTGGCAGGGAGATCGAATGGCGCAGACTGAGTGTTACGAACGCCGCGATAATGCCGAGGGTGATGATCGCCACCAGATTGATCAGCGACTCGTAACCGCCATGCTGAATAAACCGCTGTGACAGGATATTATCGACGACATTGGCATGCACTTCGACCCCGGGCGAGTTATTCGAAAAGGGGGTCACCCGCATATCGTAAATACCGAGCGAGGTTGCTCCGACCAGGACCAACTTGTCTTTCAGCTCCGCCGCGCCGACCGTGCCATTAAGCACATCACTGAATGAATAGCGGGGATAGGTTCCTGGCGGGCCAATATAGTTAATCAGATAATAATAGTCGCCATCGGTCGGCACTGACCGGTTACCAACCGTAATATCATAAGCACCCGGCACAATCGATTCAACATCAAGGGCCGCCCGGGCCGCGCTCAGGGCGTATGAAGCAACAAACATCTCCCCGTCGGAAAGAAGCAACGGTACCCAGCGCACGACACCGTCATCGTCGGGGGTCATATTGATGTGTGCGGTATAACGGGACGCCTCCTGCAATGCAGGCAAACTCCGCGTGATCCCTGCAACGTGTCCGTCGGGACCAAACTCAAACGCCATCGCCAGCGTTGTTTTTCCCGAACGCCGTAGCGCTGAGGCTAAGGCCTGGTCAGCCTCCGGAATCTCCACCTCGGGAAAAAACGCATCCAGAAAGATTGACTTGGCCCCGGCGGCAGTCGCCAGATCGACAAATTGCGCAAAACGGGTGCGGGTCCACGGAAAACGTCCAAGTTCAGCGACACTTTTGTCATCAATCGCAACAATGACGATAGCGGGATGTGGTTCGAGAGCCCCACGCACCGTTTTAAACCGAAAATCGTAGGTTCGCGCTTCGAATCCTTCAAACAGACCGGTCTGACGATAATAAAGGAAGACCGTGAAGAGAATCACCAGCGAAGTGAAAAAAATGATTAACACCCTGGTTTTATTCATCTTTGCAAAGTAGCAACAGAAAAGGTTCATGTAAAGTCACATTTCATCTGATTCCCCACATTTTTTCACCACGCCGGACGGCAGGAACAGGTTGCACCGAACGGGCGCTTCTGCTAAAGTCCCGCCATTCTCTTCTCCGGGAAGGACTCCCCATGTTTCACTTCGAGCTGCTCGCCACCGACATTGACAGTGCCGCCCGCCGCGGGCGACTGACGACCCCGCACGGTGCTATTGAAACGCCGATCTTCATGCCGGTCGGCACCCACGGCGCACTCAAGGCGATGACCCCGGCCCAGGTTGAAGAAACGCAGGCCCAGATCATCCTTGCAAACACCTACCACCTGCATCTCAAACCGGGCGAAGGTCTGGTCAAGAAAGCTGGCGGTCTGCATAAGTTCATGCACTGGAACAAGCCGATTTTGACTGACAGTGGCGGCTTCCAGGTCTTTTCGCTACCGAAAAACGAGATAACGGAGACCGGCGTCTTCTTTCGCAGCGAAGTATCCGGCGAGCGGATCTTTCTCGGCCCCAAAGAAGCCATGGCGATCCAGAACGATCTGGGTGCCGACATCATTATGGCTTTTGACGAATGTATCCCCTACCCGACCACCCATGACTATGCCGCGCAATCGATCCACAAGACGCTGCGCTGGGCGGAAGAATGCCTGGGGGCTCATGCGCGTTCCGATCAGGCCCTGTTCGGCATCGTGCAAGGTGGAGTCTACGATGATCTCCGCCGCGACTGTGCCAAAGCTCTGACCGGGATGGCGTTCCCCGGCTATGCCATTGGCGGCGTCAGTGTCGGCGAAGGGCTGGAGCTGTTGAAAAAGGTGGTCGACTACACCGCACCTTTTTTGCCAGAGGACAAACCCCGTTATCTGATGGGGGTCGGTTTGCCCGAAGATATCCTCGAAAGCGTCGAACGCGGCATGGATATGTTCGACTGTGTCATCCCCACCCGTTACGCCCGCAGCGCGACCCTCTTTACCCGGCGCGGCAAGATCCGCCTGACTTTGCGCCGCTACCGGCGGGACTTCTTTCCGGTCGATCCGTCGTGCGACTGTTACTGTTGTCGCAACTTCACTCGCGCTTACCTGCACCATCTTTTCAATGCCAACGAAATTCTTTCCGCAACCCTCTCCGCGATCCATAACGTCCGTTTTTATCTCAATATGATGGCGGAAACACGGGCCGCCATCGAGCGCCACGATTTCAAGGCGTTCAAGGCCGACTTTCTCGGCGAATATCTCTCTGAAGACCAGAAGCCTTGACCTTAGCCCGTTGATCTTCGATAATTGTTCGTCATGAGCATTGCGGACTTCAAAGCGGGCTTCGCCCCGGAACTTGTCAGGCGTTTGCAGTCGGCTTTGAGCGCCGACCACGAGCATCTCTTCCAGATCATTCTCGACCCCGCGCCGGAGGTGTTACGCGCCCTGCTGAAAAATCGCAATCTCGCGGTTGACCACTTGCTGGCGCTACTCAAGCGCCGTGACTTGCCCGAGGATTTACTTAAAGCGATCTACCGCCTGGAATTGACCGGCAAGAATCGTGAGTTAAAACTGGCGCTGGTCAAGAACCCCGCCACCCCCGGCCAGATCGTGCTGTCGCTTATTCCGCACCTTTATCTCTTTGAACTGCTCAATCTCTGTTATCTGCCCGGCGTCACTCCCGACCAGAAGTACGCCGCGGAACGCGCCATCATCAAACGTCTGCCCGAAATCCCTCTCGGCAACAAGCTGACCCTGGCCCGGCGCGGCACAACAGCGTTGCTCGACGCCCTGTTGAAAGAGGGAGATCCACAGTTGCTGGACCCTTGCCTGTCAAACCCTCGCCTTAAGGAAGTTTCCATTGTCCAGTTCATCAACGGTCCGCAAGCAAGCGCCGCAGCGATCTCCGCCATCGCGCGTCACCCCAAATGGAAAAGCCGCCCAAACCTGCGCACGGCGATCCTTAAAAACCGCCGCACCCCGGCAATCTGGTTCACCCTGTTTCTGCCGCAACTGCGCACTCCCGAGATCAACACCCTGCTCATCTCCCGGCAGCTGAGTCCGGCGCAAAAAAAGTTGGTCGCAACGGAGCTTAAGCGTCGTCAAGGACGCTGAATGAAAGGAAAGATTCGTGACGAGGAAGAATTGGGGGGGGGAAACAGAATCAGGCAAACAATCGGTCGATCTCGGCGAAATCGTATCTCAACTCAGCCAGTTGATGAATCAGCGATATTTTTTCCGTATCTTCAGCGGTCAGTTTCGATACGTCTGCGGTAAATTCCAGAAAAATATCCGCCGTGGTGCGCGGCGTGCGCAAATAAGGGATGTTGCTCTTGTCCAGAATCAGTTGTGTCGTCTTGGCAACCGGCGCAACTCCGGCGATGACCAGCCCGGCAATCTTGTCATGATATTCTTCCATCTCGTAAAGGTTGGAGAGGGTCACCAGCAGTTCATCCCGCGAGCTGGTAACGATCAACATCGTCGAGTCCTGCATCGTATCAAAAACCCGTTGGGTCGAGGCGGCAGCGATCTGCACGTGGTGAATAATCCGCATCAACTCCTGCTGATTGCCCTGTACCTGAAGATTGAGGACCCGCGCCAACCGCGTGATCGTCGGATCAGCGAGAATCGGTTGATAATTGAATCCTCCCAGCACTGCAAAGTTCTGCTCGCGAAACGCCAGCCGCAGATATTCAAGGGTGCGGTCACGTTTCGCAGGAGTCAGTTTGTTGACCACCAGCGCCCGTACCTCGGCGTTTTCCTGGCGGTAAAGAGCCAGATTCATCGCCACCGCATCGACCACACTCCCGACGCCGCCGCCGGTGACCATCATCACCGGAGCACCAACCAATGCCGCCACCCGGGCGTTACTCAACCCGATCACCGCACCGACGCCGCTGTGCCCCGCACCTTCAATGATCAGAAAATCACATTCATTTTCCAGCCGCTTAACCGCCGCGAGAATTTTATCCTCCAACCTCTGAACCGGCAGTTCTCCACGCAGAAATTGCTGCGTCATCCCCGGCTCGATCACCACCGGGCACATCAGCTCAACCTTCTCCTCCCACCCGTAAACCGCGGCAATCGTTGCCGGATCCATATCGATCCGATGCCCGCGCCAGTCAACCGGCTTCGGTCCAATCGGCTTGATAAAACCGATCCGCGCATATTTTTCCCGCGCCAGATGCAACAGCGACAAACTGGTCGTGGTCTTGCCACAATCCTGTCCGGTCGCGGAAATAAATATTTTTTTGGCCATTAAATTTCTCTCTCTCACCGGTCAGCGGCAGAACGGCTCCTAACGTCGGGGGAAAATCCACGGGGATTTAGAAAACCTTGACGGCATAGCCGGGATTATGAAGCATTCTCCGCCCGGATTCAACACCGAATGAAAATCTTTTCAAATTCATCTTGACAATATCCGCATACACGAATATGTTTTCTTCATGAAAAATGAAGCCAGACTCTTTAAAGCCCTCGCCGACGAAACCCGCCTGCGCATTCTGGCCCTGTTACTGGAGGGTGAACTGTGCGTGTGTGAGTTGATTGCCGCACTCGAACTTCCGCAATCAACCGTCTCGCGCCATCTGGCCACCCTGCGCAACTGTGGCTGGGTCACGGATCGCCGCCACGGGGTCTGGATGTACTATCGCCTCAATGATGACGGAAACCTGGCGGTGAAGAGGATTAAACCACTGCTTGAAACATTACTCTGCAACCTGGCGGAACACGCCGCAGCTATCGACAGGCTTGGCTCTTTTCAAGACGGGCAGAAAAAACCACTCTGCTGATTTTTTTTGCCGCCATAATATCTGCTTATGCGGATAGAAAGGATTACCGAGTTGACTAAAAAACGCGTTCTGTTTCTTTGTACCCACAACTCCTGCCGTTCGCAGATGGCCGAAGGTTTGGCAAACCACTTTCTCAGTGACCGGATCGAGGCGTTCTCCGCCGGCACCGAAGCGACCCGGGTCAACCCACTGGCGGCCAACGTCATGGCCGAGATCGGCATCGACCTTTCCGCGCACCGTTCCAAGATCCTCGACGAATTCACCAGTGAGGATTTTGACTACGTGATCACCCTGTGCGGCGACGCCAACGAAAAATGTCCGCTCTTTTTCGGCGGCGTTCAGCGGCTGCACATCGGCTTTGACGACCCGTCGCGGCTGCCCGGCAGTGAGGCAGAAGTGTTGCCGGAATACCGCCGGGTACGCGATGAAATTCGCCGGACGATGAAGGATTTTTTCGATAAGGATTTGGCATCGTAGGGGCGACCCCCTGTGTTCGCCCTGAACTGTCCTTGGATAACCCAAAACCCGGCAGACACAGTGGTCTGCCCCTACAAGGAAACCCGTTATGTCGACCCTGACCCGCAAACTCTCGTTTCTCGACCGTTATCTGACCCTGTGGATCTTCGTCGCCATGGCAATTGGCGTCGGCGCTGGCTGGCTGGTTCCCGGCGTCAAGGACTTCGTCGACCTGTTCACCGTCGGCACCACCAACATCCCCATCGCCGTCGGCCTGATCCTGATGATGTACCCGCCCTTTGCCAAGGTCCGCTACGAGGAGTTGCCCGACGTCTTCCGCAACAAGAAGATCCTCGGTCTTTCGCTGGTGCAGAACTGGGTGATCGGCCCGATTCTGATGTTCATCCTCGCCATCGTTTTCCTGCAGGACTATCCCGAGTACATGGTCGGGCTGATCATGATCGGCCTGGCGCGCTGCATCGCCATGGTCATCGTCTGGAACGAGCTGGCCGACGGCAACAGCGAATACGCCGCCGGGCTGGTCGCCTTCAACAGTATTTTTCAGGTGCTCTTTTTCAGCGTCTACGCCTGGTTTTTCATCAGCGTGCTGCCACCGCTGTTCGGTCTGGAAGGGGCGGTGGTCGACATCACCATCGGCGAGATTGCGCAAAGTGTCTTCATCTACCTCGGCATCCCCTTTCTGGCCGGGGCGTTGACCCGTTTGATCGGGGTCAAAATCATGGGACGCGAACGCTATCATGCAGAGGTGGTACCGAAGATCAGCCCGCTCACCCTGATCGCCCTGCTCTTCACCATCCTGGTGATGTTCAGCCTCAAAGGTGAGTTGATCGTGCAGATCCCCATGGACGTGGTACGCATCGCCATTCCACTGCTGATCTACTTCGTGCTGATGTTTCTGGTCTCCTTCTACATGGGCAGGAAGGTCGGTGCCGACTACAGCCGAACGACAACTCTGGCCTTTACCGCCGCCAGCAACAATTTCGAGCTGGCCATCGCGGTGGCCATCGCCGTCTTCGGCATCAATTCCGGCGCCGCCTTCGCCGCGGTGATCGGCCCGCTAGTCGAAGTGCCGGTGATGATCGGCCTGGTGCATGTCGCCTTCTGGTTTCAGCGACGCTATTTTCAAGGTCAGGCTACACTCTGACCCTTCTCCCGCAAAAGAGAGCCATCAATGGATCTTTCCGAGTGCAAAGTTTTGAAAAACTTTTTTCACCGGCAAGCGCGGCGGCGGCAAAACCACAGCCACCACGCTGAACAGCCCCGGAAAATTATTTGAAACGTGAATTTCTGTAAACTTGGTATTTCAATTGGTACTGCACCATCAACCCTCTCACAAAACCGTACGTACGGGCCTCGTATACGGCTCCTGTCTATTCTTCACCTCAATATTTCTGAGGCAGGTACCCGGTTTGTACTGCTTCTATTTCAAAGAGACCCTCTTCCCTTAAATACCGGTTGAGTAAAGCGTAATTCGCCAAGGGGCTGGCCGCATTGCGCCATGAGTTCATTTTTATGAATTTTAACTCGCCTTGATAGCCGAGCCCGCTTCAAAAATTCGTACTGCATGACTTGCGCCGGACGCATGCCACGCGCCTTGCAGACCTCGGTTTTTCGGACGAAGTTATAAACGCTGCACAGGGCCGCGTTAAAGTCGGTATTATCGGAACCTACAACCGCCACCAGTATCTTGATGAACGCCGCCGGGCCGCTCTGGCATGGGAGCGTAAGCTTAACGAGATCGTCACCGGAGATGCACCGGCAAAGGTTGTTTATCTGCACCAGTGAGACCCCTTTAAGCCGACAACTTGGCAAAGACACAATGCCAGAAAATGTTGACACTGTACTAAAAAAAGGTACACAATAAGTATGTCATGGAAGGTGACCATATCGCGACAGGCGAACAAGCAGGCGACAAAATTACCCCGCAAAGTGCGGGACGCGCTGCAAGCATTGATTGGCGAAATAGAACGCTTTGGCCATGTTCGCGGCGACTGGCCCAACTATTCCAAGTTAAGCGGCGACCGGCACCACTGCCACCTGAAAAAAGGCCGCCCCTGTTATGTTGCCGTCTGGAAAATAGAGAACCAAGAAATAAAACTGATTGAGGTGATTTATGCAGGAACACACGAAAACGCACACTATTGAAGCCCGGTTCACTGGAAACCCTGGAACGATTGACCGCTTGCGCAACTACGCGAAAGAGATCGGAGCCGAAGAACTCCACGACGTCACCGCCGATGAGTTTTTCAACGAGCATTTCCAAGGTGAAAGCCGTTCCGCTGTCACCCTGCGAGGATACCGGCACCGCGAGGGATTGACACAGGAGCAGCTTGCCACCGCCGCCGGAGTGCCGCGCCGTCACCTGTCCGAAATGGAGAACAGCAAGCGCCCTATCGGCAAGGCCACCGCCCGCCGCCTTGCTGCTGTCCTGAATTGTGATTATCGCATGCTGCTGTAACAGCACCCCGCGCCTAGCTCGACGGAGCGAAAAGCCGGACACCCTGACCGGTTGGCGCGGGATACTTTCAGGGGCGAACAGGGGCGCACGCCATGATTGATTTACACCCAGAGAGTTTAACCTTCCCCGCCATTGTTGAAGAACTGACAAAAGAGCACCCTCACCACGGTTCTGGTAAGTGGTTAAAGTACCTGACCGATGCCGCATATATCCGGGCACCAGCTCAACTTCGCTGAGACTGGCCGTCTCGATCACGATAGAGAGCTTCTCTTCGTTGGTCAAGCTGCCTGCTTGTTGGTTTTTGTTCGCATCAAGTTCGCCTTGAACGTGACGGTATTGGCGTTTCCAAGTGTACAGAGTGTCTCTGGGAATCCCAGTCTCTTTCACCATGTCAGGGACACTGACATTCTGCGGAGGCAGGAGCTTGGCAATAATGCTCTGCTTAAATTCGTTGGAGTATTTGGCGTTCATCGACTCTCTCTTTTTGCCCCACAAGTTAACACAAAATTTTACAACGAGAGGCGACATCTATCCTGACACAGGGGGGTTTTGACATTTACCCATTATCGGTTCTACTCCCAACTTGCCAAAACACACACAAATAGACATTCCGGGCTGTTACGACACGCAATCGTTCGCGGCATTGGACGATCAGACATGTTTGGCATGTGGAGCGACCATGACCAATCTCAAAACGTCGATGAATATGTCAAAAATTTAAGAAAAGGACGATTTTAATGTTAATGGTCGATACTGACGTACTTGTCTGGTATCTGCGTGGCAATGAAAAGGCATTTAAAACCATAGAAAATCTGGAAAGTTTTTCTCTTTCCGTTATCACTTACATGGACCTTGTCCAGGGGATGAGAAACAAAAACGAACTGAACAGTCTGCGCCAGGCTCTTCACGCATGGAACGCGTCAAGCCTGTGTATACGGAAGAAATTTCGGCCAAAGCCATGTTTGCCGTTGAGCAACATTTCTTGAGTTACTCTGTGCAACTTGCCGATGCCCTGATTGGTTCAACTGCTGTCGCCTACGGTCTTCCGCTGCTCACTGGCAACGACAAGCATTACAAAATAATGAAGGATGTCCAAATCAAAAAATTTCGCCCCTAAGCCGAGCGTTTCTCGCCTCAGCCGTGGGTGATCAAGTCAAAAATCCCAGCGTTGCACAATAGCTATGCGACGCGCTACCGTCAGCGCGCCGAGATATCCTCGTGCCGGGGTAAATGATCTGCTTAGCGCCCCGCTATCGGGTGCGGATAAAGGGGCGGAAAATCCGCATCCCTGATATTTCAATCCCGCTTCCTTGCGGGTCCAGAGCCGGAAGAAGAAGCGGCGCTGACGCGGGGTGGGACAACGCTGCATGGCACTTTTTTCTGCTGCTGAAAAGTAACGCGCCATGACCTGTTCAAAATCCAGCTGCGGGTCGATCTGTTCAACATCAACGCCGACCTCAAAGCCCGCAGCAACCAGCAGTACCCCCCAGTCACCGGCATGAGCGAGATTGAAGGAAAGCCCTTTGCACGCGGCCAGGTATGGTTTGCCCTGCGCAGTGCTGGAAAACTCGATAACAGCGGGAGGGCAGTCGAGGTAGCGCGCCAGAATCTGGCGCAGGCGGCCCCGGCCGACGATAAAGTGAGCGCCTTTTGCCGGGTCGCGCAGCCGCGTGGCGCGATGCCGTTCTTCGGCGCTGAGCAGATGCGTCAAGGTGCCAATCTCCGCCGCCGAAAGGTCAAGACGAAAACGCCAGAGGTGGGCGGTTTGTCCGTCGAGATCAAGCCGGTTTGGCGGCGGCTGCCAGCAGGTGAGTTGGACAGAGGGCATGCCGGTCACCTGCTCAGGTTTTTGCCAGCCACTGGCGTAGCCGTTCAATCCCCTCGTCAAACGACACCTGTGGTTGATAACCAAAATCCCGCCGTGCCGCGCCAAGATCGAACCAGTGCGCGGTCGAGAGTTCGCGGGCAACAAAACGGGTCATCGGCGGCTCGCCCGGCACATGCAACAGCGGATAAATCTTTTCCAGTACGGCACCGACGAAATAAGCCACTGCCGGGGAGATGCTGCGGGTGATCGGCGGCAGTCCACCAGCGTCAAGGATGTGATTGACGACATCCCACAGTGGCAGCGGTTGACCCTGGGAGAGAAAATAAGCCTTGCCCGATAGCGTCGATCCGATGTCGAGTCGATCAGCCGCTTGCAGGTGAGCCAGGGCGGCGTTGTCAATATAGATTGTATCGACCAGACAGGGGCGGGTGCCGATCCGGCGCAAGCGTCCCGTCGCGCCGCGCGCGAGAATCCGGGGGACGAGGTGGTTGTCTTCCGGTCCCCAGATCAGGTGGGGGCGCAGGGCGACCGTCGCCAGTGTCGCGTCGGCGGCGCGCAACACCAACTGTTCAGCTGCCGCCTTGGTTTGCGGGTAAAAGGCCTCAAAGTGCTGCGGGTAAGGGGCCGATTCATTGATCCCTTCCATGTCGGTGCCGTTAAAAACCACACTCGGGGAGCTGGTGTAGACCAGCCGCCGGACCCCCTCCGCGCGGCAAGCGGCGATGACCTGTGCGGTGCCGAGCACATTCGTCGCGTAAAACTCCTGATACGGACCCCAGACCCCCGCCTTGGCAGCGACGTGAAAGACCAGCTCGCATCCCTGCACCGCATTTCTGACCGCCTCGCTATCGTTCAGCGTTCCCTGCCGATGCTCTACCCCCAGCGCGGTCAGCGCCGGGTGGGCGTTGCGCGAGAACGAACGGACGGCGTCCCCGCGCTCGATCAGCAGTTTGCAGATCGCCTTGCCGAGGAAACCGCCGCCGCCGGTGACCAGCACTCTCATGACAAACGCTCCGCCGCCCAGAGGGCCAGTTTTTCACGGAAAATCTTGGCATTGTGACGAATATCGACCGGAAAGGCCGGATGGATCAAAAAGTCGTCAATCGGACGGGTGATTGGATGTTCGCTACCGATGACGCGGAGTTCTGCAAGGATGCGGCTCTGGGCTGAACGCTGCGTTCCCGGTGCCAGCTCGATGCAGAGCACCGGTTGCTGCCGACCAGGCGTGCCGATGCCGACCAGCGCGGTGCGCAAAACCTGCGGGTGGGTGTTGAAAATTGCTTCACAGGGGATGGTGAACAGGGTCTCTGCGGCGGTCACCACCCGGTGTGCCTTGCGTCCGCAGAACCAGATGCGTCCCTGCTCATCGCGATAACCGAGATCGCCCATACGATGGAAAAAACTGTCCTCTTCCGGGATCGGGATCTTTGCCAGCGCGGTCGATTGCGGGCGATTGAAATAACTTTGCGTTACCTGCGGCCCGCGCACCACAATCTCGCCGATCTCATCGGTGCCCAGCTTGAGCGTATCATCCCAGCAGGGCAGGGGTTCATCGGTGATCGAAATTATTTCCGCCATAATCGACGCTACCGGCGGCCCGACACAAACGCCGCGCCCCTGCGCGGTTGCCAAACGGGTACTGGCGAGAATTTCGGTGCTGCCGATTGAGCAGACCGGCAGCGCTTCGGTGGCGCCGTAAGGGGTGTAGACTTCGACGCCAGGGGTGAGCAGGGTCGTGAACCGTTCCAACACTTCGGCCGCGACCGGCGCTCCGGCGGAGATGACCCGTTTGAGGCTCGGCAACTTGACGTTATGGGTGACACCGTAATGACTGAGGCGGTTGATCAGCGCCGGGGAACCGAACATGGTCGTAATCTGAAAGGTTTCAATCGCGGCAAAAATTTTGACCGGATCGACAGCGGCGGGGCGGGTAAAATCCATCTCCGGGATAACCGATGTCATCCCCAGCGCCGGGGCAAAGAGCGCGAAAAGGGGGAAGGTCGGCAGATCGATCTCACCTGGACGAATAGCGTAGAGCTCGCGTAACGCCTCCACCTGGGCGGCGAAGTTGCCGTGACTGTAAAGGGCACCTTTCGGCACGCCGGTGCTGCCGCTGGTGAAGAGAATCGCAGCGGTTTCGTCGCGGGTGGTGTGCGCGGCGGGGTATGACTGATCGGCCGGAATCGTCGCCAGCGCCTGCTCCAGAGTTGTCCCTCCCCAACCGGGTCGGCGGCCAACTGTGAGCAGAATTTTGATCGTGGGCTTACCCCAACCGAAGAGCAGCCGGGCAAGGTGCGCTTTGGGAACACCGATAAAGGCCTGTGGCGCGGCCTCGGCGAGGCAGGTTTTGAGGTTCTTGAGCCCCATCCCCGGATCGACCAGAACCGGCACCGCGCCGATCTTGAAGAGCGCGAAGGTCAGCGCGAAGAAGTCGAAACCGGGAGGGACCATCAGGATCGTACGCACGCCGCGTTTGATGCCGAGCGCGTCGAGCGCCGCCGCCATGCAATTAGTGGCCTGCTCCAGTTGGGCGAAGGAGTAGTGATCGTAATGTTGACCGAAACCTTTACGCGGGATGTGAATCGCTGGCGTTTCCGGCTGGAGTTGCGCCATCTTTGGCAGATGCGCGGCAACGTTGGTGGAGACGGTCTGCTTCACGGGGTCTTTCCGTCGAGGGGGTGCGCAGCCAGAAACTGTGTGATCAGCGGAATGACCTCTTCTTTGGCATCTTCCAGAATATAGTGACCGCAATCGGCAAAAGCATGAACTTCGGCATGCGGGAAACGGCGTTGCCATTCGTTGAGAAAATGGACGTCAAAGACGAAATCTTTCAGCCCCCAGCAGATCATCATCGGCAGGGTGGCAAAACGTTCCAGCCCGCTCTCAATCTCGCTGATCAGTGCGTAGCCGGGATCTTCCGGTTTGAGCGGGATATCCTGGACAAAGCGCAGGGTGGCGATGCGGTTGGCGGGGGTGTCGTAAGGGGCGCAGTAGGCACCGCGAATTGCGGGGGGCAGCGGGTTACGCTTGCAGCCGACCCGGGCCGCCAGCAGGGCAAACATATTCAGTTGCTGCACCAGGAAGGCGCCGAACGCGGTAGCGCGGCAGATTTTCAGTGCCAGGGGGAAAGCCTTCCCGGCGGGGAGATGAAAAGCGGCGGTATTGAGAATCACCAGCCGCGCGATCCGTTCCGGGTGACGGCTGGCGTAGGCCATCCCGATCATGCCGCCCCAGTCGTGAACCACCAGCGTGATGCGTGAACGCACCTCCAGCTGGTCAAGCAACGACTCAAGATCATCGACCCGTTGCTTGAGGGTATAGCTGTAAGCGTCGTCCCCCGGTTTGTCTGAAAGTCCGCAGCCGATATGGTCGGGAACAATAACGCGGTAGTGCTCGCGTAACGATTTGGCCAGATCGCGGTAGTAGAATGACCAGCTCGGGTTGCCGTGCACCATCACGACCGGATCGCCGTTGCCCTCGTCAAGGTAGTGATATTGCTGGCCGTTTAGATCAAGAAAATTATTTTTAAAGGGATAAAGATCGGTCATCAGTAGAGGAACTCGTGCAAAAGGTCAATGACGCTGAAGCAAATAACGCCGCCGGACGGAACTTTTGCGGTGTTATTTACCATTGAATACCGAGCATCAGGCAGTTGAGGCCACTGCCGATGCCAAGAAAACCGACCATGTCGCCGGGGAGGAGGAAATCACGTTCTTTGGCGATGGCGGCGGTGACCGGCAGTGACACCGTCCCCATATTGCCGAGAAACTCATAGGTGGAGAAATCTTTCTCCGCAGCCACCCCGATCGTTTGCAGAATCAGTTTCTGGT
Organism: Desulfuromonadaceae bacterium; assembly: GCA_019429445.1. Taxonomy (NCBI): domain Bacteria; kingdom Pseudomonadati; phylum Thermodesulfobacteriota; class Desulfuromonadia; order Desulfuromonadales; family Desulfuromonadaceae; species Desulfuromonadaceae bacterium. The sequence goes on along the minus strand of JAHYIW010000010.1, from coordinate 18,374 downwards.
GAGCTTCACCAACCTGATGACAAATGACTTTGTCGAAGCGCTCGGTGGTCAGATCAAGTTCCTTGACAAACGCGTCCCAGGTGCGTTTGCCGAGTTCCACGCCGTGCTTCATGACCGCGACAGCATCGGTTTGCATATAGGGGACATGATGTTCCGGGGCGTCCGATCTGATCCCCCAGCGACAGAGTTTGTGATGCTGGGGCTCGGCCAGATTGATCCCGCCGAGCAGCCGCGGCCGCCGCGCCGGGGTGAACGAACCGTCGGTCAAAAGGACGGCTGCGGCACCCGATCCACCGGTCAATGTGGCCAGTGACGTGGTAAAACTTTCCATCGTCGGTTTGTCCAGCATCTGCTGGATCATCGTCTCATTGATCTCGCGGGAACTTTCACAGGCGACCACCAGACCGGCGCGGATCTGTCCCAGTTCGATGCGATTGGCGATATCGAGGACGCCGTTGAGTACCCCGAGGCAGGCGTTGGACGTGTCATAAATCGCCGCCTCGCCATGCACCCCGAGCGCCGCCGCCACCTGACATGCGGTTGCCGGTTCGTAATGCTCGCGACACACCCCGGCGTAGACCACCGCCCCGATATCGGTCGGTGAAATGTTGCGTTCGCGCAACGCTTTCTTCGCGGCGGCAATGGCTCCTTCCGAGACCGGCGTGTGCGGCTTCCACCAACGGCGTTCACGGATCCCGGTCAACACTTCGAGTTGCCCCGGTGCGATATGCAGGGCCTCGTACATTGGTCGCAGGCGCTGTTCCAGCTCTGTCGAGGTGACCACGATCGGTGCCAGTTCGTAGCCGACCGATTCAATATAAACGCGTGAGTATCTCATTCGTACCACCATCTCAATGTCATAATTTTCTCTACGCAAATCTAGTCATAATACCTGCTGTACAGTGGACAATCAAGCAGGGTTTTCAAACGACGGCTGTAAACGAAGTTTGAAATCGTTCATCTGATAGATGATTTTACCGTCGACTGACAGGTAGCCGTTCGCGGTGAGCTGCTGTTGTGCATCATCGACCGCCGTCACCAGCGCCTCGACCAGGACCAGATTGTTCTGCGGAACAATCTGGCCACGATAGTTCCAGCGATGTTTTTCCCCGCAAACCGGGGTGGTGAAGATGCTTGCAGCGGTGACGTTCCAGCGTTTTGCCGCTACCACCTTGAGCAGCTGCAAAAACGATTCGAGCCCCAGCGAACCAGGGCAGACCGGATCCTGATAAAAATGGGCCTTGAAAAACCATTCGTCCGCATCGACCCGCTTGCTGCCGCGAATAAAACCGAGTCCGTGCGGCCCGCCGTCAGCAATGAACTGTTCAACGCGATCGATCATTCGCAGTTGCGTTTTTGGGAAGGGGGCCGCGCGCGGATAGTCAAATTGTTCGGCCCGGTCTGCTTCCACTGCCGCCGGTGCATACGGTTGGGCATCGCGCACCCCGACCTGCTGGGCCAGGGATTCCGCCGAGAAGAAGCCGAACACCGTATCCCCGGTGTAGACCGGTCCGTGCTGATCGCTGATCGTGAAATCGTAATTCTGGATAATCATTCCGCCGCTGCTGGCGATACGCGTTATCTGCACCTGAGTCGTCAGCGTCCCGGTTTGGGGGGTGACCGGACGCTGCTGGATGGCGTTGCCGTCGAGATTGCGAAACTTGAGATCGGTCTGACTGGTCAGCGCCGAACCGAGATAAGCCGCCAGCCAGCCGCACGGTTGCAGGCCGGTTTCGAGCAGAATGCTGAACGGCATTTCCGGTTGCCGCCCGGCACTGAAATACCAGGCGTCAGGCGGTACATCGTACTCTGCGGTACAGGTCGCTCCGGCGACCAGTTTGAACGCTTCGCCGCTGACGGCGGTGATGCGATCGAGAAACTGGAAGGGCGGACCCGGCAGGCGGGCAATCTTGCGCTGCTGATCGAAGATGCGGTACGGTTCACCGAACGCCTCCGACGGCTTGCCGATGGCGTAGGCTAAAATTTTATCGTCACCGTAAAGCACCTGTTTAGCGGCTGTTTCCGGAATTTCAGGCGTATTCTGTGCCCACCAACGTTCAACCTTTTCGCGGGTCAACCCTGCCAGTCGCAGCGACATGTTCGGAATCTCGACAATCGGCTTGCCGTCGGCAAACATCAATGCATCGCCGATCGCAAACGGCTCCGGAGCGTAGCCGAGTTCCTTGATACTCACCTGATACGTCACGGTCCGTGTGGTTTCAACCACCTGTCCGCGACATTTCAGTCCGCTGTTGACGCCGGGGAGCGGTTCGCACCAGGTGCTGCCCGCCGCGCCGACCCACCCCATGCGCAGCAGATAAATCCGCAAGGTGTGCATGCAGCACTCATACATCAGGGTGCCGGGCATGACATGGTCGTCGCAGAAATGACTGGTGAGGAACCAGGCGTCGGGGTGGATATCCATTTCAGCACGGATCAGGCCGAGGCCGTAGCGACCGCCTTGCGGATCGAGCTCAATAACCCGATCAACCAGCTTGAGATAACCGCCCGGCAAGGTGTAGGGCCTGGTCAACGGTAACGTTCTGAAGGGGGCGCCGAAGGCCGTTGCGAGGTCACCGGCGTAAATGGCGGCAACCTGGTCTTCGTTGTAGGCCTCCGCTGCCAGTGGTACCAGTTCGCTCCAGTCCGCAGGCCGGGTGCCGGGTTGTGGCAACAGATCGAGTTGGGTATGGACAATCCCCTGCCCGGCGGCCAGTTCCTGCGCGGTGAAGAAACCGGCAACGCCGTTACGCATCGACAGCAGCGGTTCGCCGTTGACCGTGCCTTCAAAATTGAAACGGAACAGATAGGTCTGATCCTGACGGAAAAATTCATCGATGCTGATATCGTAGCGGATCACGTCGCCCGGAACCGGCAGGGTGCGATGGAAGGTGACCACCGCATCGAGCAACCGGTAGACCGCCTGCCCCTTGCTGATCAAGTCGATCCCCAGATAGCCGGAAAGAAAAAGGTCCGCCTGTCCCGCCTCGACGGCGATACAGGTCGGCATACGGCCACCGTCAAGATACCAGCGGTCGGCGGTGACATCATGTTCGGTGATCACCCGACCATGCGTCATCGAACGGGGTTCCCCCTCGACCGCCATGATGCGGTCAACCAGCATCAGCGGTTCGTCCGGCAGGCGGACGCGTGTCGGATAGCTGTCAACCTCGGCGAACTCCGGACCGAGCACCGCGGCGCAGGAGCCGATCGCAAATTCCATACACTGTGCGCGGTCAAAGAGTGGCGGTTGTGCAGCGGTCGGCGGAACCGGTGTGTTGCGTGGTGCCAGCGGGGTGAAAACCGGCGCTTGCGGCGTGATCCCGGGCGCGGTGAAATCAAGCGACTCCAGCTGCGGGAGCGTTGCGCCGTTGGCTGCCAACTGCTGGAGCAGCGTCAACTGCCGATGAATATTCGCGGTCAGGATCTGTTCCATGGTGGTGGCGAAGTTCAGGTAGGCACCATGCGTTTGTGCGTTAAGGGCACCCGATGCTGCCAGCTGCGCCACCAGTGGCGTGGCGCTTGGGGCTGACGCCGGATCCGGCACAGCGCTGCTGGCCGATAAACTTTCGGTTGTTGCAAAGGGCTCCGTCGCCGTCGCCGGGGGGGATGGTTGCGGCGGCGGCGCGGGGGTAAAGGGGGTGCCGCCGATGGTCGTCTCGATGTACGCTCCGGCGGGTGGGGCGATACTCCTGACCGTCTCGGGGTAAAGTGCCGCCAGATTCACCGGCACGCGTTCCGCCAGACAGTTGGCCAACAGGCGCAGTATCAATGACGTCGGCGGCGGGCCGGGATAGCAGGCAGCGCGGGCCAGATGCGGCTGACCTTCGAGAATACTGCTGATCATGCGACTACCGGAATTGCCGGGGCCCATTTCGAGAAAAATGCGCACGCCGTCAGCGTAAGCGCGCTTGATCACGCGGGTGTAATCAACCGTCGTCAGTGCCTGTGCAAGGATCACATCGGCGGCATTGTCGGTGGTGAGCGGATAACGTTCACCCCGTGCGCAACTGTAAAAATCGATCCCCGGTGGTGCGCTAACCGGAAAGAGATGCAGCTCGCGGTACGCTTTTGCCACCGGTGCGACGACTTCACAATGGACCGTGGTGACCCCCCGCAACGGAAAAAAGTGGCCGTTGACCTCGCGTGCCAGCGCTTCAACCTGACGGCGATCACCACCAATAACGCACTCCCGATGAGTATTGACGATCAACAGATAAGCGCGGTTTTTGTTGATCAGTGCCTGCCGCACCCGGTCGGCGGGAACATCGACAATACCGAGTACCCAGTCGACGGACTCATCGCGATGCAGGTTCCAGACTTTGCGGGCCGCTGTACAGCGACCGGCCAGCTCCTCGGTAAAGAGAGGGGATTCTGCAAGTCGCCGCGCCATGCCGTCACGATCTTTCCAGGCCTGGAGGGAGAAGAGACCCGCTGATTCGCCGAGACTGTAGCCGCTCACCGCCTGCGGTTCAATACCGAAACTGCGTACCAGATCGCTGATTGCGGTGCCGACGGCAACCTGACCGATCACCAGGGCGTTATGGTTGTCGTGTACCGCTTCGGCGAGCACCGCTTTCCAGAAGTGCTCGGGCAAAAACTGACGGGCCAGAAACTCGCTGCCACTGTCCTGGCGGCGATAGATTGCCGGCCAGCGGGCGGAGAGTTCGCACCCCATTCCGGCAAAATGATTGCCGGAGCCGGGGAAGACAAAGGCTACCTTCCCTTCGGGTGCCAGCGGTCGGGGGGTGTAAAAAAGCCGATCACGGGTCGCGGCAAGAGCGGGGGGCGCGCTTCCGCCCAGCGCACCGTCCGGGTTGTCGCGCAGTGCCAGCGCCGCCTGCTCAAGGTGTTCAAATAACTCCGTGCGGTCAGTGACCACCAGTGCCACACATAACCGGTGGTGGTGAGCGAGGCCGACTTCGTGATACCACTGTGCTGCCAGCTGGTCGATAGTGCCCTCGGGAGCCAGTGCTGCGAACTGCTGAAGGCGACTGATCAGGGCCAGCAGCCCGGCAACATCATCTGCTGTCAGCGCGAAAAGACCTTCATCAAGGGCACCGAGCGGACGCGCGACAGGGAGCGATCTCACCCTGCTGGAGGTGTCATCGATCCCTTCGAGGATCACCTGTGAGCAGCTGCCGTCACTGCCGAGGCCACTGACCAGCGCCCGCCGTGGTCCCTCGGCCCGATTGCGCAGCCAGAAGCGGGCGGATTCGGGAGCAACAAAGTTGCGTTTCCCCCGTACCCAGTTGTAGCGCAATGTCTGTACGTTGCGTAGCGGCGGAAGGATTTTCTGATCGAGACACAGCGCTGCTTTTATCAGTGACACCAACCCTGCCGCCGCCCCTGCGTGGCCGACATCCCCCTTGGCGCTGCCGATATAGCAGGGATTCGCGTTCTGCGTCGTCCCGAAAAAAGCGCCGAGAGCGTTGGCTTCGAGTTCGTCATGGCGCGCCAGGCCGCTGCCGTCGGTTTCGAGGTAACTCACACTTTCCGGGCGAACGCCCGCCTCGTTAACGGCGTGTTCAATGGCGCGGGTATAGGCTTGCTGCTCCGGGCTGGTTGATTCCGCCTCTCCGCCGACAGCGCTGCCGATTCCCCCGATGACGGCGTAGATCCGGTCACCGTCCTGGCGGGCATCGTCAAGGCGCTTGAGGATGACGGCGGCCGCTCCCTCGCCGACCACCGTGCCGTCAGCATCTTTATCGAAGGGGCGTACCGTTCCGCTGCGCGAAAAGGGCCAGGCAGCATGTTGGCCAAGCACGGCACGCAGATCACCGGCCATATCGACGGCTCCGACAATGGCCCGGTTGATGGAACCTTCCTGAAGTGCCCGAACGCCGACCTCAAGCGCTCGTAATCCGGAATTTTCTTCATTCGCAATGGTGAAGCTGGGACCACCGACTTTGAATTCCTTGGCGACCCGGCTGGCCACAACGCTGCCCAGAGCGCCCATCACCCGGTTGGCGCTCAGCGGGGGACCGGCTGACTCCCGCAGGGCGTCAACCCATGCCGCCATCTCGGCAGCAGACAGATCAAGCTGTAATTCCTTTGCCCACTGTGGCGCCAGTTTCTGGATCGACCAGCGGAAGCTGAAATTGGTGGCGTTCAGATCGAGTCCGGCGCCGATGAAGACGCCGGTGAAGAGCAGTTCCTCGTTCTTTATCCCGGCATCTTGCAGGGCTTCGTCCGCGACTTTGAGCATCAACAACTGGCGCGGCAGCATGTCTTTAATTTCCTTGGGCGGGATGCGGAAGGTCCCCGCCTTGACCTGCACTTTGTTGGTAAAAAAACCTTTGAAATCGGTCTTGTTCAAGCCTGCGTCGGCAAACCAGCAACTTTGGTCGGCCCCCCACCAGCGGGCTGGCGAGGTTGGTTCGACCGCGGCGCTGCTACCGAGCAGGCGACTGCGCAAGGTGTCAAGGGAATCCCACGCACCAAAATGCGCACCGATGCCGACAATGGCGATCGGTTGCTGTTTTTTCTGCGATGATGGGAGGTAGGCGACGGAACTTTTTTCCGGTCGATGTGGAATCCATTCTTCGATCAGCAGATGGGCGTTGATGCCGCCGAAGCCAAAAGCACTGACCGCTGCCCGGCGGGGTTGCCCTTTCTTGCGCGCTTTCCAGTCCTGGGTGTGTGACAGAATCTTAAACGGACTTGCATCCAAATCGATCCCTTTGGCCGGATGGGTAAAATTGGCGGTCGGTGGCAGGGTGCGTTCCTTGATCGCCAGCAGGGCCTTCATCAGTGCGGCGGAACCGGCGGCGGTGAGCAGATGTCCGATATTCGATTTGACCGAGCCGATGACACACTGCCCCGCTTTCCAGCCGGAATCACCCCACAGGTTTTTCAGACTCGCAAATTCAACGACATCGCCGACCGGGGTTCCGGTCGCATGACACTCGATCAGATCCACATCGGCGGGGGACCAGCCGGCCTGCTTGTAGGCGGCGCGCATCGCCCGCAATTGCCCCTCGGAAGCCGGGGCGAGCAGGGTGCCGCCGAGATCGTTAGAGAGACCGATGCCGCGAATGACGGCGTAGATGTGGTCACCGTCGCGCACCGCGTCGGCGGTCCGCTTGAGTAAAAACATGCCGCTCCCTTCCCCAACCACCAGACCGTCACCGTTACGATCGAAAGGGGAACAGGTGCCAGAGGGGGAGAGGGCGTGCAGCTGGGAGAAACCCATTTGCGTATACAGGGAGTCCGGCCGCGACAGCCCGCCGGTGAGCATGGCATCGGCGCGCCCTGACAGCAATTCGTCCATCGCCAGCTTGACGGCGTAGAGCGATGAGGCGCAGGCCGCGTCGAGGGTATAGCAGGTGCCGCCAAGATTGAGCGCCTTGGCGAGGATGCCGGCAGGGAGGCCGGCGACGTAACGATTCAGCGGGTTAACGCCTGGCAGTCGGGGGGGAGCGCCGATGCCCGGCAGCTGTTCTGTAAAGGTGCGGCCCAGATAGTCGCGCGCCAGGGTCGAGGAATATTCACTCGGCAGGGCGAGGTTGCCGATGATAACACCGACCCGCTGACGGTCGAGGTGGTCGGTGCGGGAATCACTGAACGCCTGGTGACCGGTGCGCAGCAATAAATGGAAAAGTGGATCAAGCCCGGACAGAAAATCGGCGTCGATCGTGAGACCGGCGCTTGCGCTCAGTGCGTCCTCGTCGTCAATAAAACACCCTTTTTTAGAGTAGATCTTGTCCTGCGCGCCGACCGTCGGAGCAAAAATTTCATCGGCGTCGAGCAACCAGCGCCCTTGCGGCGGTTGACGCGAGGTGCTGATATTGGCGGTGATTGTCTCCCAGAAACGACCCAGGGTCGGCGCCATGGGAAAAATGCCGCCGACCCCGACAATTGCAACAGATTTTCCGTGCTTCATGCTCAGGCGGCTCCCCGCAACTTATTTCGCTGGAAGCTTGCATTTAACGACGCATCGATCACACATTCATATTCTTCGATACGCGCGATCAAGGTACTGTCGGCGGGATCGACAAAGTCAATTTGCGCCCCCGCCTTGTCGGCACTCTGATGGGTAACCGTGATCCGGACTTCAACCCCGGTGGTCGGGAATTTATCCTGGTACTGGCGATAACGTCCGGCAAAGACCGGCAGGGAGGCCGCCTGGTAACGTTCAAAACTCCAGAGGATCATCAACTGAAAGCTGCTGTCAAGCGCGAGAGGATCAGCCAGCCAGGTGTTGCGCAACGGCTGATTAATCCATTCGGACGGCAGGGGCGCCGGGCGCACCAGGGAGGCAATGCCGTCAGCGCAACAGCCGATAACTTCACGAATACTGTGAAAAGCCGGACCATGAAAAAGGCGACCCGTGTGGTAGATTTCGCTCACCGGGTGGGCATAAACGGCCAATGCCTCCTGACGCTCGGCAGCGACTTTGGCTTCCGGGAGCTTGGCTGCCAGCACCATGCGGGCGCGGGAGTGGATAAAGTACTGACCGGCTGCCGTAACCCCGGAAAGTTCGACCGGCACGACATGCACGCCGCCGCTCTTGAACGCCTTGCCGGTGGTTACCTGAAGGGTATGGATCTGTCCATCTTCAAGTGTCACTCCTTTCAGGATGCGCAGATCGTTGAAGCCGTGAAAACGCAATCCCGGATTATTGTGAATGGCACCGTGGGCCATCCATTCGATAATCATTGCCATCGGCAAAACCGCTTTTCCATCGATCACATGGGACGCCAGGAACGGGAAGTTCGCGATGGAGATTTCCAGATCGAAAGCCTTGGAGACATAAATATTTTCATGGGTTGACACCTTGTTTGTATCACTGGCCGCCTGGCGACCGCCGAGGATGACCAGCTCAACCGGGCCGCCGGGCGGGGTGGAAATTTCCTCGACCAGATAGTGCGCTCCGGCCTGCAAGTCGATCACCGCGATCCCCTCTTCGGCAAAGATCTTTTTCAGCGCGGGGGTGACCATCCCACCATCCCACGGACCCCAGTTCAAAGACAGTACGCGGCAGTCAGGGCGCCGGGCGGCCTGTTGCTGAGCCATCTTGTTAAGGACCTCGTTGGCGACGGCGTAGTCGATCTGACCGGTCCGCCCGAAACGACCGGTGGATGACGAGAACATCACCATAAAGCGCAGCTTCTCCCCGGTCAATGCCGCCAGCAGATTTTCAAGTCCCGCCACCTTGGTAGCGACCACCTGGCTAAACTGTTCGGTGGTCTTGTCCTTGATCAGCCGGTCCGCCAGCACACCTGCCCCATGGATCAGCCCTTTGATCGGGCCGTATTCTTCGCGGATAGCGTTGATCACCGGAGCGACGGCAGCGGCGTCGCGCAGATCGACGCAGCGATAGATCGGTTGACCGCCCGCTTCCTTGATGCGGCGCAAGGTATTGCGGATTTCGCGCTGGTCAAGAACTTGCTGATATTGCTGGCCGACTTCTTTGGGCTTAAGTGGTCCGTGACTGTTGGCGATAAGCGCCTTTTTAATGTCACCTTCGCTGTTCAGCCCGTCGAGCCAGACCGGTTCATCGTGCGCTGCGGCGCTGCGTCCCAACAGGAGCAAGGTGGCGTGGCTTGCAGCGGCCAAAGCCACCGCGACTTCGGCGGTCACCCCGCGTGCGCCGCCACTGATGACGACGACATCACCGTAGCCGACCGGTGAATCGTGTGTTTCGCCGACGAGTGACTCTTCGGTCAGACTGAGGGTGATACGTCCATCAGGGGTGAAGCCGACTTCCTGCGGACCCTCGACCAGCAGTTCGGCAAGCAGTGCTTGCGCCGTTTGCTCGACATCTTCCAGGTCGGTCGCCAGGTCGAAAGCTCTGCAACTGACTGTCGGCCACTCGTGTCCGGCGGTTTTGGCAAGTCCGGCCAGCCCCCCCGAGAGGGGGTCGCTGACCGGCCCGCCACCGGGCAGGGCAAAGTGGCCGTTCAGCCGTGAAACCGTGGCCAGAATCGCTCCCCCCTGGTCGGCGCAAAGCTTGAGTCCCGGCTCCGCCAGTTGCAGCAGTTGAAACGCTTGCTGCAGAAACGCTGCACTGGCACCGGACTGCGGCGTCAGGATAATCAGCCCGGACAGTTGCTCCGCAGGAGGGAGGCTGGAGAGCTGATCGATGCTGATTTTTTGTGCGTTCAACTGCCGGGCGTTCAGTTGCTGACAGATCGCGGTCGTCAGCGCGCTGCCATCATCACTGACCCAGACGACGCTGCTTTGCGGCAGTTGTATCGGTTCGCGCCTCCCTGTGGTGCGCAACGGCACAGCTTTAAGGACCTTACGCTCAATCCCGCTCTCCACCGAGGGGAGTTCAAAAGGCGCTCCCGGTTGCGGTGCCGGTTCGGCAGCCCCGGAAACGCTGGCCAGAAAATCGACAATCTGGGCGACCGTCTGCAAGGTGCCGAGGTGTTCGGGCTTGATAGCGGGTGCTCCCGGCAACTGATCCTGTAAGGCAGAAAGGATTTCGACGCGTTTAATCGAATCGATCCCCAGATCGGTATCGAGCGCCATCTCCAGTTCCAGCATCTCCAGCGGATAACCGGTTTTTTCGGCAATAACGTTGAGCAGTGCGGTGGCAACAACCTCCCGGTTGAGCGGGCCGGTCGCGCTCGCGACCGGTTGCGGCGCCGAGCTTCTCCCGCTTGCTGCGCTCAAGTGGGTGACAATCTGACCGAGGGTTTGCAGCACGCCGAGGTCTTCGGGTTTGACTGCCGGAGCATCGGGCAGTTGTTCCTGTAAGGCGGACAAGATTTCCACCCGCTTGATTGAATCGATCCCCAGATCGGTGTCGAGCGCCATCTCCAGCTCCAGCATCTCCAGCGGATAACCGGTCTTTTCGGCAATGACGCTGAGCAGGACGGTTGCGACCCGGTTACTGTCGAGCACCTGCGGGATGGTCTGCCGCGTTGCCGCAGCGTCCACTCTTCCAGCCGCCAGGTGGGCGACGATCTGACCAAGGGTCTGCAAGACACCGAGATTTTCCGGTTTGACCGACGGAGCATCAGGGAGTTTTTCCTGCAGGGCGGAAAGGATTTCCACCCGCTTGATTGAATCGATCCCGAGGTCGGTATCGAGGGTCATCTCCAGATCGAGCATCTCTTCCGGATAGCCGGTTTTCTCCGCAATCACCGCGAGTAGCGTGGCGGCAATCTCCGTGCGATCAAGCGCAACCGGGGGATGTTGGGCGACCGAAGAAACGGCAGTGGTGTCAGCGGCGGCCGCTGCCGCAAGCGTAGCTGCGGGCGGTGCCTGGAGCGGTGGCGCGGTCGGTACGCTCGGCGCTGTCGAGCTGAACGGAGGCTGTTGTCCGTGCAACAACTGATTCTGTTGCTCAACCAGCTGGAGAAAGGAGCGCGCCGCCGATTCCTGCCCGGACAAAAACTGCTGATGGAGGCGCGCGGTCTGTTCTTGCAGCGTTTGCAATGCCTGGAAGCTCTGTTGGGTTAGTTGCAGGGCGGTATGCAGCGAAGCGTTATCGGCAATGACCGCTGGCTGGTCGGGCGCCGCAACGGCAGCTTTGACAAAGGGGGCTGCGTCTGCCGCGGACGTCGGCGCGGGCGCACCGGCGTTGGTTGCCGATTGTGGCAGCGCCGGTCGTTTGGGCGGGGCCTTGAAATGGTTGGCACCAGTCAACGAGACGGTTATGCCACGTTTCTGTTCCGGGCGCGATTGGCGCAGGGTGGCATAGCCCTCATCCCAGCGGTTCAGATCGACCGGGTGACCGAGTGTCGCCAGTTGTGCCAGCGCGCGGCCCAGATCACAGATTCCCGAACGCTTGCCGTTGGAGGCATCGAGAGCGAAAGCCTGATGGGGGCGTTCAGCGAGGATGGCCCTGACCATCGCGGTCAGGCGGGCACCGGGGCCGACCTCCAGGAAGATGCGCGTACCGGCGGCGTACATAGCCTCGATCTCGGCGACGAAATCGACCGGGCAGGCCAACTGCCGAGCCAGCAGCTGCCGTACTTCGTCGGGATTTTGCGCGTAGGGCGCGCCGGTGGTGTTGGCATAAACCGGAGTGGCCGGCCGACTGAATGCAATCGCGTTCAAGCGCGTGCCGAACGGTTCTGCGGCGGCGGCCACCAGTTCACTATGGAAGGCTGCCGCAACCGCGAGGCGCTTGTAGCTTATGCCCTGGGCGTCAAGGAGTGCTGCCGCTTGCTCGATATCTTTTGTCGTACCGGAAAGAACGCCCTGTTCAGGGGTGTTGCGGTTGGCTATAACCAGGGGCAATCCGGAATCGGCAAGGAACCCTTCAAGCTGTGCAAGGGGAGCGGAAACCGCCAACATTGAACCGCGATCGCCTTCCCCGTCGGCCATTAATGCACCGCGCAGATGGGACAGACCGTGCAAGGTGGCGCTGTCAAAATAACCGCCGCAGCAGAGTGCCGTCAGTTCGCCGTAGCTATGTCCGGCATAAGCGTCGGGCACCACGCCGAAAGTGGCCAGCACATTGCGTGCAGCGAGGCTGACCGCACCGAGGGCGGGTTGCGCAACCTCCGTTGCCTGAAGTTTTGCGTGATTCCGCTCAGCGCCAGCCTGATCAAAGCTGGTGCGCGGATAGACCAGCTCTGTCAGTCGCCCGTGCTTTCCGTCGCTGTTGGTCGTGAAGGCCCGATCGGCAGCGGTGAATGTGTCGAGAAATTCTGGAAATTGCAGCGCCATATCTTTCAGCATTCCCGGATATTGCGCCCCTTGACCAGGGAAGAGCATCGCCAGCTGGCCGCCGATTTCGCTCCGGGCAAAAAAGCTGCCGTCCGGCGTGTGCCACGCGTCGTGCCCACAATGGGTGCGCAACATGGTCAGGGCTCCCTGAATCTGCGCGGCGGGTTGTGCCTGGGCCTGTTCCAGCACCAGAATCAGACGACAGGTCTGCCGTGAATCGAATTGACGGCGACTGTGGGCCGCCGCCAGGCGCAGGTCGCTCCATGCCCCGCTGGTCGGAAACGCTTCCAGCGCCTTTTCCAGGGTGGCCTCATCGGGACCACTGAAGGCGACGAGCTGGACATCGCCCTGCCAGTCAGCCACAGTCTTGAGGGCGTGATGCTCTTCGAGCAGGCAGTGGAAGTTACTACCGCCAAAACCGAGCGCACTGACTCCGGCGCGGCGCGGATAATCGCCCAGCGGAATCCACGGACGCGCTGTGGTGTTGATGTAGAATGGCGAATGTGCGGCGCTGATGATGTCCTGGGGGCGGGTAACCTTGATCGTTGGTGGCAGCGTTTTGTGGTAGAGCGCCAGTGCTGCCTTGATCAGTCCGGCGGAACCGGCTGCGGCCTTGGTGTGACCGATCTGCGATTTGATCGAACCGATCGCACACCAGGGGAAATCCGCCGTGCCGAAAACCTCTTTCAAGGCAGAGACTTCGACGGTATCACCGACCTTGGTGCCGGTGCCGTGGGCTTCAATCAGTTCGATGGTGCGCGGGTCGACACCGCTCTGCTCATAGGCACGCCGGAGTGCTTTTTGTTGCCCTTCAGCACTTGGCTCATAGATGGCAACCCCGCGCCCGTCACTGGATGAACCGATCCCCTTAATGAGGGCGTAGATTTTGTCGCCGTCACGTTCGGCATCGGCCAGTCGCTTGATAACGACGATTCCCAACCCTTCCCCCAGGGTGGTGCCATCGGCCTCGGCGGAGAAGGAGCGAGCGTGCCCGGAGGGGGAGAGCGCTGGAGTCTTGCTGAAACAGGTGTACATGAAGATGTCATTGAATGTGTCGATCCCGCCGGTGATCACCATGTCCGTCTTGCCCGCAGCGAGTTCGAGCGCGGCAAGGTTAAGTGCGCCCAGAGAACTGCCGCACGCCGCATCAACGACACAGTTGGTGCCGCCGAAGTCAAAATGTTTGCTGATCCGTCCGGCGACCACATTGCCAAGCAGTCCGGGGAAGGAATTTTCCTGCCAGGGGACGTATGAATCACTGATGCGCTGCATGACATCTGCCGCGATGGCATCGGCGATTCCGGCATCTTTAAGCGCTTCACGCCAGCGTGGATGACCGAGACGTGCACCGAGCGGCACGACCAGCTCCAAGGTGCCGGTGACACCGAGAATCACACTGACCCGTTCGCGATCGAAGTCTTTCTCGCGGGTGTAGCCGGCATCCTGCAACGCCTGATCGACGGCGACCAGACCGAGCAGCTGCGAGGTGTCGATCGCTTCCAGCGCGTTTGGCAGCACGCCGTATTCCCGCGGGTTAAAGTCGACCGGGGAGAGGAAACCGCCGCATCTGGCGTACACCTTGTCCGGGGTTTTGGGGTTCGGATCGAAATAATCGTCGGAACGCCAGTGGGTTGCGGGAACCTCGGTGATGGCATCGGCACCGTTTTTGATATTGGTCCAGAATGTCCCTTGGTCTCCTGCCTGGGGAAAGAGGCAGCCGATCCCGACAATGGCCAGCGGCGCTGTTGCTGCCGACTGAATGTTTTGTTCTCCGCTGTTATCCTTCAACTGAGAAACTCCTTGATGTGGTCGATTTCAAGGGGAGCTACGAGTGTTGCCTCAGCGTCGAGACGAACCCCTTGAAGTTTAAGTTGATTGGCGCGGATCAAAACCGCCGCCCCAAAAAGAATATTCCATGCCACTGTAGCGACCCGCCGCTGCGCGGGAGGATCAAGTAGCGACCCCTTAACCCATTCGTTGAAGGCGCCCATCGCCGGACCGCACCAGATCTGGTAATCGAGTTTTCGCGTCGTTTCGCCCCGATTGGCCCACACCGGTGATTGCCCCAAATACCAGCGAAAGACCAGCGCCAGTTTGTATTTCGGATCGCGTTCGGCCTTGGCCAGCTGGCGTGGGTCGCGATGGTCAAAGAAACTGCGGGTTTCTTCCCAGACCTGATCGAGATCCTTGCGAAAGATCGTTTTTTCGAGCTTCAGCCGTTCTTCAGCGGGCAGCTCCTCAATACTGTTATAGCTGCGGTAAAGTTCATACAACTTGGCAGCGCGCATCGAAAACATCGTGCCGCGTTTGATGACCTGTACCTTGACCCCCATTTCAAACATATCGCCGGACGGGGCCATGGTGACATCGGCCTGACGGGTTTCGGCCAGCATCTGGCGCACTTCGTCGCACGTTCCTGACTCGATGCAGGCCTGATTGACCGTGCCGGTGACCAGATAGTCTGCTCCCAGCGCAAACGCCGCGGCAGCTGCAGCGGGGGTGGCGATACCGCCGCCCAGCCCGAGGCGCAACGGTTGCGGATAATTATAGCTGTTTTGACAGCAGTTTTTTTGTGCCTGAATGGTCGGGAACAATGCCAGTGCCGGACGGTTGTCGGTATGCCCGCCGGAGTCGGCTTCGACGGTCACATCCTGCGCCATCGGAATCTGTGTTGCCCACTGTGCCTGTTCGGCTGTCAACTGACGTGTTGCGACCAGCTCATGCAAAAAACGCTCCGGTGGTGGGGCAAAGAACCTGGCGGCGACCTCTTCACGAGAAATTTTAGCAATGATCCGGTTCGGGGTGATGATGCAACCGTTGGCATCGCGGTAAATGCCGTGCGTACGGTAGCGAACCAGGGGCAAGGTCAGATCGAGAAACGCCGAGGCTTCGATCAGTGTCACCCCGCGCCGCAAATAAAGGTCGATCAGCGCATTTTCCAGTTCCGGTTCATTGGGACTGTGGATCAGGTTGAATCCGTAGCCCCCCGATGTGACCCGGCTTTGCAGTTGATTGATGGCTTCTTCAACCGTCTCCGGCAACAGCCCGGCGGCGCCGAAGAAACCGAGCATGCCCGCCTCGGCCAGCGCCTCGACCATTGCGACCGAACTGATCCCTTTGGCCATCGACCCGCCCACGTACGCATAGCGCAGGCGGTGATCGCGGCAAAAATCGCGGTTACCGAGACTCTCAAGCGGGCAGGGGAGGACCATGCCGGTAAAGGGGTGATCGGCAGCGTGCGCATCGACTGTGCCGGAGACAACCTCAATGTCACAATCATGTGCCAGCAGGTAGAGGGGTCGGTTGATGTGGCGCAACGCCTGGGGCAGTGCCTCTCCCCCCGGTTCAGGAAGGAAAAATCCCAACGTAGGATGGTGCTTTGACGCGTTAATATTCAACAATCATGCTCCTGTAGAGAGGTTAACACCCGCTCGATTTCATTGACAATTTCTTTTGGCGTCGAGGCGCCGGCGGTCAAGCCGATACGCGCATAGTGGCGCAGCTTGTCAAGCGGCAGTTCGGCGGCGCTTTCGATATGCAGGGCTTCCGTCCCGTGAGCTCTGACCACCTGCACCAGACGCCGGGTGTTGCTGCTTTCGTAGCCCCCCGCGACAATCACAAAATCGACCTTGTCCGCCAGCAGAATCGCCTCTTCCTGACGCTGGCGCGTTGCGTCGCAGATGGTGTGCAAAATCGTCACGTCCAGTTCCTTGCGTTGTTGCAGGCAGTCGATGATCGATTGCAGAATGTCTTTGTCCTGGGTGGTCTGGGCGGCCAGGCAATATTGTTTGGCCGGGTCAAGATTCAGCTGCTCACACGCCTCACCGGAATCGAAGACCAGCGCTTCACCGGCGGCATAGCTCAGCAGGCACTTTACTTCGGGGTGCGTTGCCTCACCGTAAAGGAGCAAGGTGCGCCCGTTTGCCGTGTGCTTTTTTATCTGCATGCAGGCGGCGGTCACTTTTGGACAGGTCGCATCGACAATCCGGATGCCCCGCTGCTCCAGTGTCTCGCGAATCTCCCTGGCAATGCCGTGAGCGCGTATCACCACCGTCGATCCGGTCGGAATCTCATCCGGCGAATTGACGGTGATGACCCCTTTTGCGGCATATTCCCTGACCACCTGGGGATTGTGAATGATCGACCCGAGGATGAAGATCGTGTTGCGTTGTTCAGCCTGCTGAATAAGCGCGTTCAGCTTGCAGAGCGCCAGATCGACACCCATGCAAAAACCGGCTCGTTGTGCTTTGAGAATTTTCATCAATCATCCCCAGGGTCGTTACCCGTCGGTAGCCGTTTTACCCGTCAGCCGCGAACAGCCAACCCCATCACCACCAGCGCAATCAGTGGCAGAGGGATATCGCCGTGAAATTCCCAGCCACTACTGTGGCTTTTGCCGTGGGGTGAACAACCATTGCTGGAGACAACCCACGCCTCATCGAGCGACTTGCCGAACGGCTTGATGATATTGCCCTCAACCTTGAACCCGGCAAACATCGTCTTGCCGTAAGGCTTCAGCACATTGGCATTCCATTCATAGCCGCGCGTAATCGAACCATCACACGGCCGCACAAATTTGCCGTCGAATTCCCACCCCTGTTCTTTTGATTTGCCGAGCGGTTTGAGGATGCGACCGTTCCACTCAAAGCCGGTCATAATCGATTGTCCGTAGCGTTTGATTGTAGCAAGGCCCATAGCAAACCAGCTGTCCAGAAAGGTTAACGTGCGGCATTGGATAAGACCTGCAAAGATAACGAAAAATTGAGGCAAATGCAAGTTTTATGCTGTCGCCCAGATCCACCAGCACATTTTTTATAAGGGGGTTCTGACCCGCCTTGAGCGGCCTGTTTGGTTAAAATCTGGTTAATTTTGCCGCCAATTTTGTCTTCATGGCTGGTTTTCTTAAAAAGTGGCTTCCTAATTTCCTTTCTGTGCCCATTTTAGGCGCAGTAAGTTCCGAAGTTCCGGGGACAGTATATTTATCTTTCATTTCTTTTTCGAGTTTGCTAGTTCAAGTTCCGGGGACAGTATATTTATCTTTCATTTCTTTTTCGAGTTTGCTAGTGTAGCGCATGGCCAGAATCGCACGAGTAGTCGTTCCTGGCTACCCTCACCACATCACCCAACGCGGCAATCGTCGTCAGCAAGTCTTTTTCAATGACGAAGACTACCTCGCCTATATCGATCTGATGGCCGAATGGTGCCGCAAGCATGATGTCGATATCTGGGCCTGGTGTCTGATGCCGAACCATGTTCACCTGATCACTGTACCCCAAACAGAAGACGGCCTGGCCCGTGCTGTCGGAGAAGCCCATCGTCGCTATACCCGCCGTATTAATTTTCGTGAAAAGTGGCGCGGGCATTTGTGGCAGGAACGCTTTGCTTCATTTACGATGGGCGAGAGTCATGTGTTGGCGGCGGCACGTTATATTGAAATGAACCCGGTTGCAGCGGGTTTGGTAGAAAACCCGCAGGATTATCCCTGGAGCAGCGCCCGGGCACATCTGGACGGAGAAGATGACGGATTGGTCAAGGTTGCGCCATTGCTTGAGATGGTTGGCGACTGGAAAAAGTTTTTGACACTATCCAGCGCAGAAGAACTGAGCTTGATTCATCGTCATGAGCGCACCGGACGACCTTTAGGCTCAGGGTCCTTTCTGGACACGGTGGAGGAGCAGTTGAGACGGACGGTTCGCCCTCAGAAGCCGGGCCCCAAGAAGAAAGATCATTGAGTTAGGTATACT
>JAHYIW010000009.1 GCA_019429445.1 Desulfuromonadaceae bacterium | reverse complement strand
CCAATTCGTCCACTTGGAGTAGAAAGAAACCACCAGCGTCGCTGCGCTCCGAAAGGTGGACGAATTGCCTCGGAATCAGTGGCCGGTTTCCTCTGGAATGAGTGGACGAATTCGTCGGAATACGCACAAATGAATGAAGATGAAGATGAAGATAAAAACAACCAAAGGGGGTGCTCTTTTTGGGCCTTTTTCGATAGTGACACCTTTTGTAATTTGTAGGTCTGACCCTTTGGTTTTTTCTTTGGTTTTTTCACCTCCAGAGCCGCATTGCCATCCTCGGCCTGATAAATAACAACCTCACTCATGATGACCTCCTAATTCCTCCATCAACTCCTGCTTCAGCATCTCCCGCGTCTCACTCACCCCTGTAAGCAGCGTCTTGTACTCGGCCAGCAGCTCGTCGGGATCACCGAGTGCATCGGCAACGAGTGAAAACTTGCCATGGAATTGTTGGGTTGCAAGACCCCGGCGGCGCTACGGAAGAAACCGGTCTACTCGACCAGTTCATTTATGAAAAGTGTAGACGCGCCCCCCTCATGGTCTTTCAAGTGCATGTGATTCGTTATGCCTTTTCTTCTTCGCGTGCTTGAGAAAGAGCTGATGCAATTAAACCTGTTGGCACCGCAACAATACCCAAACCAACCATAAGAACAAAAAAAGTAAAAAATTTCCCACCTGCTGTAATTGGAAACATATCTCCGTAACCAACAGTGGTCAAGGTAGTAACAGCCCACCAAAGACTATGAATTACCGACTTGAATTGATCTGGCTGAACATCATTTTCAAAATAGTAGATTCCGACCGCAGACAAGTAAAGCATGATGATTGCAACAAATCCAAACAATATTAGTTCTTCTTTTGCTATAGAAAGAGCCCTTTGAAATCTTTTTATAGCCTGATTGTACCTGAATAGTTTCAAAATCCTGACTAAGCGCAGTAGCCTAAAGACCCGGACTGCTCTAAGATCTAAACCAGAAGAAATATAGAATGGAAGGATTGCTAATAAATCAACCACGCCATAGAAGCTGAAAACAAACGTCGCTTTCTTTTTTGCGACTATTATTCGGAGGATATATTCAATCGTGAATATTATGACTGTAGCCACCTCGAAAATATTCAGAAGTTTTTTGATGTTTAGGGTTAGATCAGGGAGCGTATCAATGGTGAAAGTTACAAGTGACACAACTATCAATAGTTGAATTGTAAAGGCAAATCCCCTTCCATAGAGATTGTCCGTATCATCTACCACCTTTCTGATTTTTTCGATGTGACTCACTCGCACGTCCTTTTCAAAGCGTAACGGCAACCATCAGCGACGCCCACCTTTGGCGCGTCCGCTGGATGGTGGGCGTTAAAAGCTTACTTCGTTTTTACTTTGATATACGCATAGTCTGATGCAGATGCGCCTTTGAACAAGGAAACTTCTCTCAACCCTTGGATTGACTCCCATCGCATGGTGAACGCATTGGTAAATGATGGGTTTGCCTCTTTCAAGCCAAGAGCGCCTAAGGCCGCTTTTGAAAAAGGAACTTGATCAATTCCTCCAACAGTAATCCAGTCTGCTTTGCTGTTTATAAAGATGATTTCCGTTTCCCCTTTATTATATTGGCACTTCTTTCCGTACTTGCTATTGCCACAAGAAGACGGTACTCCGAGATATGTTGAAACCTCTTTTTCTGATTTTCCTGTAATCTTGGTTACATCAATGATTGCTTCAGCCTGAGCCAGGCCTGCTATGAGGACAATAGTGGCCGCAGTGATAATTTTCTTCATTTGTTTCTCCTTTGTTCCTCCCAACAGTTTTGGCCTGCGCGGCGGATCACAGAACGTGGAGAGCTGTGAATTCAGGGGAAAGTTTACTTAATTCCTGTGGACATCCGTTGAATTGCATCCATCAGCATCGGTAAATTCAGCTGAATCGTATTCCAGACGATCTCCAGATCAACTCCGAAATATTCATGCGCCAGCAGATTGCGAAAATCCTTGATGTCTTGCCAAGGAACACCCGGATAAGCCTGCTTCACATCCGCCGACAGCTTCCCCACCGCCTCACCGATAATTTCGAACTCGCGAATGACCGCCGAATAGCGCATGCGATCCCGCACAAACGTCTCGAAGTCGATCCCCGCAACATAACTGTGAATCGCCGCGCCCGATTCGAGAATATCCTGGCAATAGAGCCGGTCCGAGCGTTCAGACATGAATAATCTCCTTGGAGACCTTCTCTCTGGCCAGCGGTTTCAACGCACTCTCGATCCCCAGATCGACCGGCTTGCCGAACTGCTGCTCCAGGTAGCGCCGCAGGCCGAAAAAACTGCTCAGCGACTTGTGCTCCGGAAGTAATTCGATGGCGATGTCGATATCGGAATCGTCCCGTTCATCTCCCCGTGCATAACTGCCGAAGAGACCGATACTCGTCACGCCGAAGCGTTGCTCCAGTTCGTCTTTGTGCGTCTGCAAAAAGAGGATGATATCGTTACGGTTTCTAACCATGGCATGGCTCCATCGATTGAATGCGCAGAGTATACTTTTGCCTTGACCTGAATGCAAGAAAGGCGTTCGGGGTACATATATCTCCTGGAGGTACAGGGGAGATTTCCCATCCAAACGCGTTGGCGGGCCCTTTATTCTATTACCGCGAAGATCACGAAGAAGTCGTTATACTTTTGCTCTTTCTCCGGAAAATCTCGACAGGGTCATGCAATCAAATCCGCATCAACTCTCTTCACCGCTCACCACACAGGCAAGTAATGCCCGCTCAGAACAAACCGTGAATCAGATCAAGCAACGGCCCCGGATAGAGGCCGAGCAGCAGCGTCGCCAGCAGACACACCCCCAGGACGGCATGCTCCAGTTCGTTCCCCGGATGGAGGGTGTTCCCCTGCGTATCGTCCTCCGTGAACATGGCCAGTACCGGTCGCAGGTAATAGTAGAGCGAGACCAGCGATGCGATGACCGCGAGGAGGGTTAAAGCGATGAAGTCGCCTTTGATGGCGGCGCGGAAGATGCCGAACTTGGCGATGAAACCGGCGGTGGCGGGGATGCCGGCGAGGGAGAGGAGGAGAATGGTGAGGGTGGCGGCGCGGAACGGGTGGCGGAAGCCGACCCCGCGCAACGATTCGTAATCCTGCACTTCGGCGCGGCTGCCGCTTAGCGAGGTGATCACGCCGAAGGTGCCGAGGGTGACGACGGCGTAGACGACGAGGTAGAAAACGACCGCTTCGAAGCCGCCGCTATTCCCCGCCAAAAGGCCGATGAAGAGGTAGCCGACCTGGACGATGGAAGAATAGGCGAGCATCCGTTTGAGGTTGGTCTGGGCCAGGGCGCAGAGACTGCCGACGATCAGGGTGAGGGCGGTCAGACCGACGACGAGCGGATGCAGCAGTGCCCAGTCGGGGCCGAACCCGGCCAGCAGCGGAACGAGGGCGGCGAGGACAGCGCCTTTCGAGCCGGCGGCAAGGAAGCCGGAGACCGGCGCGGGGGCACCCTGATAGACGTCGGGGGTCCAGAAGTGGAACGGAACGAGGGAGGTCTTGAAGCCGACTGCGACGGTGACCAGCAGCCAGCCGAACAGACCGAGCGGGTGCAGCGCGCCGTTGCTGACCACCCCGGTCAGCGCTGCGGGGAGATGAAACGACCCGCTGGCGGCATAGATCAGGGCGATGCCAAAGGCGAGGAAGGCGGTGGCGACGGAGCCGAGGACGAGGTACTTGATACACGCTTCGGCGCTGTGCGCCGAGTCGCGGTTAAAGGCGATCAGCACGTAGAAGGCGAGTGACAGCAGCTCCAGTCCGAGGAAGACGCCAACCAGCGAGGTTGCCCCCGACAACAGCGCCATGCCGGTGGCGGCCAGCAGGGTCAGGGCGGTGTACTCACCACCGCCAAAGTGGCGATTGGCCCCGTAACGCAGCGACAGCAACAGCGTCAGCGCGGCGGCCAAGGCCCAGAGGATGGTGAAGAAACGGGCGTAACTGCCGGTGCCGAAGAGGCTGGTAACTTCGACGGTGGCGGGGGGGAGCAGTCCGGCGCACAGCGCCGCCGTCGCCGCGCTGAACACACCACCGATGACGACGCTCCGGTAACCGAGACCGAAGGCGCCGAGCATCAGCCAGATGACGGAACCGCCCGCCAGGATCAACACCGGCAGCAGCGCAAAGAGCTCTGGTCCGCTCATGGCGCCCCTCCGCTTAACGTCCCGACCGTCGTCAGGAGAAATTGCACCGGCTCCCGCAACGGCGCCAGGAACGGTTCGGGGTAGACGCCGACCCAGACGATCAGCAGCGCCAGCGGAACCAGCACCCACCCTTCGCGCCAGGTCAGGTCGGCCCACACCGCGTCATCGGCCGGGGAGCCCCATAATACCGCCTTGAGCAGGCCGGTCATGTAGACAGCGGTGGTGACCATCGTGGTGGCGGCCACGGCGGCAAGCAGCGGATGGGCGCTGAAGGTACCAAAGAGGATTAAAATTTCGCCGACAAAATTTCCCAGCCCCGGCACTCCGGCGCTGGCCATCCCGAAGAGGAGGAAGAGCCCGCCGAGGAACGGCGCGCGTCCCCAGACGCCACCGAGTTCATTCAACTGCGTAGTTCCGGCGCGGGCGGCGATCATCCCGCTGGCGGCGAAAAGGGCAGCGGCGGAGACGCCGTGAATCAGCATCAGCAGGATCGCGCCTTCGAGGGCGGTGGTATTCCAGACCGCGAGGCCGAGAACCACCAGCCCGAGGTGCGACACCGACGAGTAGGCGGCGAGGCGTTTCAGATCGGTCTGGCGATACGCCACCCAGGCGGCGTGAAAAAGACCGAAGAGTGCCGGAATTATCAGCCACGGCAGCCACAGCCGCGTCGCGTCGGGGAAGAGCGGAAAGCCGAACCGCAGCAGACCGTAGATCCCGGTTTTGAGGAGCAACCCGGCAAGGTCGACCGCGCCGCAAACCGGTGCGGCGGTGTGGGCGTCGATCAGCCACGAATGCAGCGGCACGATCGGCGCCTTGATCAGGAACGCCGCGAGAAATGCGCCGCAGACCCAGTACTGTGCCGGGCCGGTTAGGGGGTGCTGGAGTAGCTCGCGCAGGGCGAAGGTGTAGGTGCCGGTCTGCTCACCGTGCAGCAGATAGAGGGCAATGATCCCGACCAGCATCAGCAGACTGCCGCAGAGGGTGAACAGAAAAGCCTTGAGCGCGGCCCGTACCCGCCCTTCGCGCCCCCAGATGCCGACCAGAAAGAAGAGCGGCACCAGCATCACTTCCCAGCAGATATAAAAGAGGACCAGATCGAGGGCGAGAAAAACGCCGAGAAAGCCGGATTCCATGATCAGCAGCAGCGCCAGGAAGAACGGCACCCGCTCGCTGATCCGCCAGGCGAGAAGGTGAGCGCCACAGCTGAGCCCCGCGGTCAGAACGATCAGGGTCAGCGCCAGCCCGTCGAGGCCGAGCGTCCAGCGGATGCCGAAATGCTCGATCCACGCCGCATCCTCAATCACATACCAGCCGCTACTGCTGCAATGCTCCCAGCCGAGCCATAAAGTCAGCCCCAGCACGGCGACGCTGGTGGCCAGCGCCACGCCACGGCAATCGCGGGCCGCTTTGCGCAGCAGCAGGCAGGGGAGCACACCCGCCAGTGGCAGCAGGGTAATCAGGGTGAGCCAGGGAAATGTCGGTAATGCATTCATAAGTCGTCAGTTCACGTCAACGGTTCAGTGTGAGCCAATCAGGAGCAACAGGCCACAGCCGAGCAGGATCAGCACCCCCCAGGCAAAGCCGTGGAGATGGGCGGTCAGGCGGCCATTGCCGAGCCAGCGCAGCTTGTCGCCGCAGTTGCGCACGGTTTGCGCCAGCCCGTCGAAAGTTTCGTCAAAGAGCAGCCGGTCGAGGCCTGCGCTGCAAAACAGCGCCATGCCGCGATACGGACGCAGCAACAGGAGTTCAAAGCAGCGATCACATCCCCAGCCACCGCGCAGCCAGCGCGCCACGCGGGTTTCGGTCCGTGCTGTTTTGCGCCGGTAACGCAGGTGCGCGGCGAGCAGGCCGACAACAAAGAGCGCCGCCCCCCCCGCCCACAGGCGCGACTCAACCGCGTGCGACAGGTGCACGACGAATTCTCCACTGGCGGCGAGGCGCTGCTGCAACCAGGGGGAGCCCCCGAGCAACGCGGGCCAGTTGAGCAGTCCCCCTCCCAGCCCGAAGAGGGCCAGCGGCAGCAGCGGCCAGACCATCAGCGCGGGGAGCCGGTGGTTATCAACCGGTCCGCGCGCGCTCCCGGCGAAGACCAGGTAGAGCAGGCGGAAGGTGTAAAATGCGGTGAGGAGCGCGGTTAACGTCGCTACCCCCCACAGCAGTTGATAAACCGGTTCCGGACGCGCCAAAGTGGCCGCCAGAATCGCATCTTTGGAGAGGAAGCCGCCACTCAGCGGGAACCCGGCGAGACACAACGCCCCGGCGAGGAAGAGGATAAAAATCAGCGGTGCGCGGCGGGCGACCCCCCCCATGCGGAAGATGTCGTTCTCTTCCGCCGCGAGGTGGATGATGCAACCGGCCGCCATGAACAGCAGCGCCTTGAAAAACGCGTGGGTAAAGAGATGGAACATGGCGCCGGAGACACTCCCGGCGCCGACGGCGAGGAACATGTAGCCGATCTGGCTCATCGTTGAGTAGGCCAGCACGCGTTTGATCTCGCGCTGCGCCAGGGCGCAGGTGGCGGCGTAGAGTGCGGTTGCCGCGCCGACCACCGCGATGGCCAGCAGGCCGGTCGGCGAGAGGGAAATCAGCGGAAAGAGGCGACAGAGGAGGTAGACCCCGGCGGTGACCATGGTCGCGGCATGGATCAGCGCCGAGACCGGGGTTGGCCCGGCCATGGCGTCAGGGAGCCACGACATCAGCGGCAGCTGCGCCGATTTGCCGCACGCTCCGAGTAACAGCAGCAGGGCGAGAGCGGTCAGCGTGGCCGGAGCGAAGCTCGCCGCCTGGGCGTTGATCGCCGTCAGCGAGAGGGTGCCGCACAACTGATAGAGCCAGAGCAGGGCAACGGCAAGGAAGACATCGCCGATCCGCGTGACCAGAAACGCTTTGCGTCCGGCGGCGGCATTCTCCGGGTTGCGATACCAGAAACCGATCAGGCCGTAAGAACAAAAGCCGACCCCTTCCCAGCCGAGAAAAAGGAGGAGCAGGTTGTCGGCGAGGACGATCAGCAGCATGGCAAAGACGAAGAGGTTGAGGAGCGCGAAGAAACGCGCGTAACTCTCGTCAGCTTTCATGTAGCCGACCGCATAGAGGTGGATCAGGGTCGAAACCCCGCTCACCATCAGCGCCATCGGCGCGGAGATGGCGTCGAACGACAGCTCGACCGGAATCGTCAGCGGGCCGCTGTCCAGCCAGGTGAAGAGGGTGGCGTGCAGCCCGTCACCGGCGGCCTGCGGCCAGAAAAGGAGAGTCAGCAGCGCTGCGCTGGCGACGCCGCACACCGCCAGCGTTTCGGCCACCAGCCGGGGCACACGCATGCCGAAGAGGGCGTTGAGGATACCGCACAGCAGCGGAAAAAACAAAATGAGGCAGAGCAGTTCAGGCTTCATCCGCGCAACTCCGAGAACGCATCGGCGTCAGTCGTGCCGGTCCGTCGCCGCAAGGTGACGACCAGCGCCAGGGCGATGGCGACCTCTGCCGCAGTCGTGGTCAACAAAAAGAGCACGAAGAGTTGACCGTCCAGCTGCTGCCAGAATGCCGAGGCTGCAACCAGCACCAGCACGGCGGCGCTGACCATGATTTCAACACCGATGAGGATCATGATCAGGGTGCGGCGGGCCAGCACCGAACCGAGACCGATGGCGAAGAGGAGGGCGGCGAGGATCAGAACATGCCCGAACGGGACGGTCATTTTGACCCCTTTCGGCTATCGGGACGCCCGATGTACCAGGCGCCGACCGCGGCGAAGAGCAATTGCAGCGAGGCCGCCTCGACCGCCAGTGCATAGTGGCAAAAGAGCGCCTGGCCGAAGGCGCGCGGCGCGGCGTAGAACGACGGCAGGCGACTGCTTGCCAGCGGGTCGGTCATGATCAGCAGCACCGAGCAGGCGGCAATCGTCCCCCCGAGGAGCAACGCTGGCAGCCAGCGTCCGTAACCGGCGGCGGCGGGGAGATCCTGCGGGGCCAGTTGCAGGATCATGATGATAAAGAGGAACAGCACCATGATCGCCCCGGCATAAACAATCACCTCCCAGGCGGCAATCAGCGGCGCGCCGAGCAGGTAGAAGATCAGCGCCAGGGCAAAGAACCCCAGCACCAGATAGATCACCGCATGCACCGGATTACGCCGCGTCACGCTCATCAGCGTGGCGATGAGTGCGGCTGATGCGAGGATGTAGAAGAATATGTTGGTTAATAGTTGTTCCACTTATTTTCTCACCACGAAGGACACGGAGATCACGAAGAGGGTGATAATACTAATCGCTTGATTCCGTCCTTGAGCAGCCTTTCGTTGAAGTTGATCAAAAGTCCTGTTTTTTGTTTTGCAAGTTTCGTGTAGGTCAACCGTTAAACGCATTTTTTCTCACCACGGAGGACACGGAGATCACGGAGAAGTCATAAAACCAATCTTTTTAGGTAACTATTCACCTGCCCACCCAAAGGTCGTCATCCCCGAGCGATCCTGTCGGGGATCTAGACTTTCAACCCTCAAAACCCTGGATTCCGGCTAAACCCCTGCCGGAATGACGTTGCAGGAGTCGCCTTCAGGCGCGATGGTTCGCGGCTAAAGCCGCTCCTACAAAAGAGCTGAATAATTACCATTTTTATTTTCCCTGCCTTCTTCTTGTTTTTCTCCGTGTCCTCCGTGTTCTCCGTGGTGAAAAACAAAGCTTTAAGGCAGTAAATCCTTCACATCCACCGGCCCATATTCGCCGTCGCCGCCACCGCGCGGTTTGCAGACGCCGATGCCGGCGTGTTTGTAAAAGTTGTAGAATTTATCCTTGCCGCCGTGATCGACCAGCAGGTCTTCTTTCTCGAAGACCAGACTGAGTGGATCACGTTTGCAGATTTCGTAATGGATGCTGGTTTGGATCGCCAGTGTCGGGCACGCCTCGGTGCACAGTCCGCAGAAGATACAGCGGGCGAAGTTGATCCGGAACCAGGCGGCGTAACGGCGACCGTCGGCGTCTTCGGCGGCCTGCAGGGAGATGCAGTCGACCGGGCATGCGGCGCTGCACAGGTAACAGGCAACGCAGCGCTCTTTCCCCTCCGGGTCGCGGGTCAGGATCAGTTGCGCCCGGTAACGGGGGGGCGGGGTCCGCTTCTGCTCCGGATATTCGATGGTCACCGGTTTGCGAAACAGGTAGCGGAGGGTGATCCACATCGGTTTCCAGGTGCCGGATATGTCGCGCCAGAGACCCATAAGCTATCCATTCATCCAGAGCAGCGCCGCTCCGGTCACCAGCAGATTGAGCAGACCGAGGGGAAGCAGGACTTTCCAGCCAATATTCATCAACTGATCGTAACGCAGGCGCGGTTGACTGCCGCGTACCCAGATGAAGACGAAGGCGACAAACAACGCCTTGCCAGCGAACCAGACGATCGGCGGCAACAGCGGGCCGTGCCAACCGCCGAGAAAAAAGACCGTGGTCATGCTGCCGAGGATGACCAGGTTGATATATTCACCAACGAAAAAGAGACCGAAGCGCATCCCCGAATATTCGGTATGAAATCCGGCGACAATCTCGTTCTCCGCCTCCGGCATGTCGAACGGCGTGCGTTTCGATTCGGCAAAAATGCAGACCACGAAAATCAGGAAGCCGAGCGGTTGCGTCAGGATAAATGGCAGCTGCTTTTGTGCCATGACGATGTCGGTCAGCGAGAATGACCGCGCGGCCATGATCACCGGCGCAATCGCCAGCCCCATCGCCAGCTCGTAGGAGACCAGCTGGGAGAGGGCGCGGATCGAACCGATCAGGGCGTATTTCGACCCCGACGCCCAGCCACCGAGAACAACCCCGTAGACTGCCAGCGAGGAAAACGCCAGGAAGTAGAGCACCCCGACATTCAGATCGCAGACCACCATCGGCAGCTCGCGCCCGAAGATGTGCAGCGGCGGCGAAAACGGCACCACCGCGAAGGTCAGCAGGGCGACCAGTGCGGTCAGGCCGGGGGCGAAGAGATAGACCAGCTTGTCGGCATCGGCAGGCATGAAATCTTCTTTGCTGAGCAGCTTGATCAGGTCGGCGAGGGGCTGAATCAGGCCGCAGGGTCCGGTACGGTTGGGACCGGGGCGCATCTGCATGCGCCCGAGGATCTTGCGTTCCGCCAGCACCAGGTAGGCCGCCAGACCGAGCACCACGCCGAAGATCAGCACCAGTTTAATCAGAATCAATAATCCGCTGATGAGGAGCTCAAGCATCATGCTTCCCCCTCGACCGCTTTCAATGTGCAACTCAGCGCGCCGCCACCCGGTACAAAACCGGAAGCGGCACCGCGCAGCAGATGGGGCAGGAAGGCGATCCCTGCCGGGACGGTTGCGGTGCAACGGACGCGTAATCTGAGATGACCGAGTTCGCTGGTCAGGACGGCATCGGCACCATCTGTCAGACCACGCTGTTGGGCGTCTTCGTCGGCCAGGAGAATGTACGGCTCGTCACGCAGCGGATCGAGATGGACTGAATAGGTGGCGAAGATATCAGCCCCACCGAACGTGTCGATCGGCCAGAGTTGCAGGCTGCCGGGAACGCTTCTCACCACCGCACCGTCATCATCTTGTGGTCGGGGCGGAATGCCGATGGCGGTGACAATCTCTCCTTCAGCTGCAGGATGAATTCGCGTCAGGGCAGCGAAACGATTATCGGTGCGCGCGAGCTGCTGACGCAGCGCTGCTGTTTCGGTCGGTTGATTTAAAATCTCCGCCAGAATCGCCCACGCCGGGCGGGGCAGGCTGCCGGGGGCGCTCTGTTCAAAGGTGCGCGGCGGATGATCGCCGCCACCGGTTATGGCAACACTGAGCCCCGGATCAAGGACTTTAGCGAACGCCTGGAGGCGCCCTTCATGGTTGATGTAACAGCCGTCACTTTCGACCGGAACCGTGGTCGGCAGGACGATCTCGGCGTGACGGGTGGTCTCGGTTGGCAGTGCGTCGAGAACAATCAGATTCTCCAGCTGTGCCAGTGCCGACTGGGCGCGACCGTGCTGCGGATAATCCTCAAACGGATCGGTCTCAAGGCAGACCAGCGCTTTTATCGTCCCGTTGAGGATGGCGTCGAGCAGGTCGTCAAAATCGGGGCCGCCATTCGAGAGCAGGCCACTGGCGTAGCTGTTCGGTCCGGACAGCGGCACCAGCACTCCACACGGTCGCGCTGCTGTCGAAGAGGCATCGACCAGATCGAAGAGCCGCTCAATCCCCGCCGCGCCGAGCAGGGCGCCCGCGCCGATGATGACCGGGTTTTGCGCCGCCGTCAGGTCTTTCCCAAGATTTCGCAGGGTGGTCGATTCGTCCCGCGTCCAGCCCTTGAACTTGTTCGTTGCCAACTGTTCCAGCGCCAGTTGCAATTGTTCCGGCGTCAGGGGGAGCTGCTCGAAGCTACACGGCAGTTGCGGTGGACGCGGATCGAGGATCACAATCCGGGCGCCGTTACGCTCCGCCTGACGGATGGCCAGCGCCAGCAGCGGTGCTTCGGCCAGTGGTTCCGCGCCGATCAGCAGGATGAAGTCGCTGCTCTGGATGTCGCCAAGACTGCGGCGCTGGTCGCCGAGCCGGGCGGTAACGGTGCGGGCGATGCGATCAAACTCGGGATGACATTCGTACACCGTTCGGGTACAGCTGGTCGCTGCCGCCCACTGCCCGAGCAACAGGTTTGCTTCAAGGGTGGCGCGACATGAGCCGAGGAAGGCGACCGTTCCGTGGCCGTGGTGCTCGATGGTTTGGCTGATTCGTTCGTGGACGGCGGCCAGAGCGTCGTTCCAGCTGACGCTTTCGCCATCGACGTGCGGTTCCCGCAAGCGTTGGGGATGATTCTGATAACCGTGGCCGAAACGCCCCCGGTCGCAGATGAAGAAGCCATTGACCGCGCGATTGACCCGCGCCTTAACCCGTAACAGTTCGCGATAGCGTCCACCGGGGAGGGTGTTGCAGCCGAGGGAGCAGTGCGGGCAGACCGATGGCGCTTCCTGCAAGTCCCAACTGCGGCATTTGAAGCGGAAGGTTTTGTCGGTGAGAACGCCGGTCGGGCAGACATCGATAATATTGCCGGAGAAGGGACTTGCGAGCCGTCCTGCCGTGACCCGCCCGTAGGCGACCCGGTTGCGCGACCCGAAGGTGCCGTAATCGGTGCCGCCACAGTAGTCGCGGTAGGTACGCACGCAACGGTAGCACTGGATGCAGCGGTTCATCTCCTGGACGATGAACGGGCCAAGATCCTGATTCGGATAGGTGCGTTTCAATCCCCGGAAACGCCGCGTCCCGTGACCGGCGGCGATCGTCATCTCCTGAAGCTGACATTCCCCCCCTTCATCGCAGACCGGGCAGTCGTGGGGGTGGTCGGTCATTGCCCATTCAGCAACATGAGCGCGAAATTCCACCGCTTCCGGGTCGAGCGTTGTCACTACCATACCGTCCTGCGCCGGGACCATGCAGGCCATCTGGATCCCCTTGATCGGACCGCTGTCGATTTTTACCGCGCAGAGCCGACACGCCCCCGCCGCCCCGAGGGCTTCATGATAGCAGAAGTGCGGAATCACCAGTCCCAGACGTTCCGCCGCCTGGATAACGGTGGTGCCATCGGCTACGGTAACGGTCTGGTTGTCGATGGTCAGGGTCGGCATGGTTACTTTTTCTTCAGCGGACAACGTCCCTTGATAACGTGATCCGCAAGTTCCTGTTCAAAATGGTTAAGGAGTCCGGCAACCGGGCCCATCGCCCCTTCGGCAAGGGCGCAGAACGAACGACCGCTGATGTTGCGAAACTGGTCCTTGAGCATGTCGATGTCATCGAAAGTGGCCTTGCCTGATTCGATCTTGTTCAGCAGCCAGGCCACCACCGGCAGCCCGTCGCGACAGGGGGTGCACCAGCCGCAACTTTCGCGGGCGAAGAAGCGGATCAGGTTGAGCGTCGCCGCGACCATGCAGGTGGTATCGTCGAAGACCGTCACCCCGGCGGTGCCGAAGCGGCTGCCGACCGCTTCGAGCGGTTCAAAGTCGAGCGGAGTATCGAGCTGGGCGGCGGTCAGATAGGGAGTTGAGGCACCCCCCGGCAGACAGGCCTTGAACGTGCGCCCGCCGCGTACCCCGCCGCCGACCTCTTCGACCACCTCGCGCAGCGGAATGCCGACCGGCAGTTCGAAACAGGCGGTGCGTTCGAGATGTCCGGAGAGCCCGAAGAGCTTGGTCCCGGCCCCCTCCAGGGTGCGTGCCAGCCCTTTGTACCATTCCGCGCCGTGGTTGATGATATGCGGTACGTTCGCCAAAGTCTCGACATTGTTCACGGTGGTCGGTTGACCGAAGAGGCCGCGCACCGCCGGAAAGGGCGGCTTCGAGCGCGGGTTGGGGCGTTTCCCTTCCAGGCCGTTGAGCAGGGCCGTTTCCTCGCCGAGGATGTAACGCCCGGCGCTGCGGTGGACGTGGATTTCACAGTCGAAGCCGCTGCCGAGGATGTTCTTGCCGAGATACCCGGCGGCAGTAGCTTCGGCGACCGCGCGGTCGAGATTGGCAGCACAGTCCTCGAAGGCGTAACGAATGAAAATATAGGCGACCGGAGTTTGCAGCGCAAAGGCAGAGATGATCACCCCTTCAATCAGCTGATGCGGATCGGCCCTGAGCAGCTCCCGATCTTTGTAGGTGCCCGGCTCCATCTCGTCGCAGTTGCAGACCAGATATTTTTTCCCTGGCTGATCGGCGGGGAAGAACGACCATTTGATCCCGGTCGGGAACCCCGCGCCACCACGACCGCGCAGGTTGGCGCGTTTGGCCTGATCGCGAATCGTCGCCGGATCGAGCTCTTTGAACGCTTTTTCCAAGGCCGTATAGCCGCCGGTCGTGCGGTAGCCGTCAATCAGGACCGTCTCGCCGGGAACACGATTCTTGAACAGCACCTGCGGGTACTCGCTGATCCTGGGGCTCATGCCGACACCTCTGCGCGTACCTGAGCCAGAATCTCGTCGACCCGTTGCGGAGTCAGTGGGCCGTAGGTGGTCAGACCGATCATCATCGCCGGCGCGTCGCCGCAGGCCCCCAGACAACAGGTCGGCAGCAGGGTGAAAACCCCGTCCGCTGTTGTTTCCCCCGGTGCAATGCCGAGTTTTTCTTGCAGATAGGCGAAGATCGCTTCCCCCTCGCGGGTCCAGCAGCAGATCGAATCGCAGACATGGATGACCCGCTTGCCGACCGGACGGCGGAAAATCTTGTCATAAAAGGTCGCCACTTCCTCGACCTCAATCGGCAGAATCCCGAGCAGCGCGGCGACCAGCGTCACGCCCTCGTCCGGTACCCAGCCATGGTGGCTCTGCACCGCGCGCAAGGCGTCGATCACCAGCTCACGCGGGTGGGCGATGGCGGCGGCTTTGCTGCGAAAGAATTCTTGCTGATTTTCGGGTAGTAGTTCCATAAACCTTTTTTCTCACCACGGAGAGCACGGAGGACACGGAGAAAATCTCAATACTCCAAAACCTTTATTTAAAAAGGATGCTCAGGGTTTAGAATCAAAAACAAAATCTTTTGAGGTTAAAGTCAAAACCGTAAACTTTGATTCTGATCATCCTGAATATCCCTGTTTAATTATCTTTGTTTTCTCCGTGTTCTCCGTGTCCTCTGTGGTGAAATCGCCTTTTTAGCGATCCAGATCTGACAAAATAAAATCCACCGACCCCAGGATCGCCATCATGTCCGCCAGCTGCCAGCCGCGCGAAAGCATCGGCATGATCTGGATGTGCGGGAAGGACGGGGTGCGGATGCGCATCCGGTAGGGGATGTTGCCGCCGTCGGAGATCATGTAGTAGCCGTATTCCCCCTTGCTTGATTCGATCGCCCGGTAACATTCACCGACCGGCGGGGTCAGGCCGCGCGAGGTGTTGACGAAGTGGTGAATCAGCGTCTCGATATCGCGTTCGGTGTCGGGGCGTTGCGGATAGGCATAACGATTGTCGACACTCGTCCAGCGCCCTTCCGGCATATTGTCGGCAGCCTGGCGAACGATCTTGATACTTTCCTTTAATTCCAGCAGGCGGACTTTGTAACGGTCGTAACAATCACCGTTTTGCGCGGTGACGATGTCGAAATCGAAGTCGTCATAGACCGAATAGGGCATCGTCTTGCGCAGGTCCCAGGCAAAACCAGTGGCGCGCAGGTTCGGGCCGGTGACCCCCCAGTCGATCGCCTCGGCGGTACTCAGCACGCCGACCCCCTCGGTGCGGGCGCGAAAGATTGGCCCGTCGGAAATCATCTTGTCGAGTTCATTGATCAGTTGATCGAAGTCTTTGGTGAATTCCTTGACGACCTTCTCCCAGCCGCTGGGCAGATCGGCAGGGAGCCCGCCGATGCGCAGCCAGGCGGGATGCATCCGCCCGCCGGTGATCATTTCGATAATGTCAAAAATTTTCTCGCGCGAATTGAAGGCGTAGAAAACCGGCGTCATGGCGCCGATGTCATGAGCATAGCTGCCGAGCCAGACCAGATGGCTGGCGATGCGGAAGAGTTCGCAGAGCATCACCCGAACGTATTCTGCTCGCTGTGGCACCTCGATTCCGAGCAGCGTTTCAAGTGGCCGCAGATAGGCGAGATTGTTCAGAATTCCGGACAGGTAATCGACCCGGTCGCTGTAGGGGATATATTGGTTCCAGTGCTGGCGTTCGGCGATCTTTTCCGCGCCGCGGTGGTGATAGCCGATATCGGCATCAAGGTCGAGCACTTCTTCGCCGCGCAATTTGGCGACCAGACGCAGCACGCCGTGGGTGCCTGGATGGTGTGGTCCGAGGTTGAGGAGCATCGCCCGGTCATCGTCCGCCAGCGGTTTCCCCTTGAAGAATTCACCGGCGTCGAGGGGCTCAAATTGTTGCGCGGTAGTGGCCGTGAACGGGGCCATTTCGGTGGCGCGCGAGGGGTGTTCCTTGCGCAGCGGGTGCCCTTCCCAGCTGGGAGGAAGGAGGATGCGCCGCAGGTCGGGGTGTCCGGCGAAATCAATCCCGAACATATCAAAGACTTCGCGCTCGTACCAGTCGGCGGCGGGCCAGATGTCGGTGATCGACGGTGCCTGGGGGAAATCACCGCGCAGCGGGGTCTTGACGCGCAGATAGCCGGGATCGTCAAAATTAAGCAGATGATACGTGAGGGTAAAGCGTTCAGCGTTGCCGGGGTGGCGACCGCTCTCGTCGACAGCGGTTAAATCCTCCAGCCGCCGATAACGCTGTGGCGCCTCGTCCTTGAGAAATCGGAGCAGCGCCGGAGTTGCTGCCGGGGTGGCGATCAGGGTCTGCATATCGGCGGCGCCGGGATCGACCCGCACCTGAACGCCGAAGCGTTCATGCAGGACCGCACTCAAATCAGATTGTTGCGGAAATGCGACGCGGGGTTGCGCCGGCCGCCAGTGGCGGCGCGCCCGATTGCCGGTGAAATCCGGGTGCTGCATCGAGGTGCCACGAATGGAGCTGCCGGTGTAGCCGGGGCCGCGTGGGTCACGCGCCTTGCTGACGCCGTCGACCAGCACCGGGCCGGTCGAGCCTTCACAGCCGCCGGTCATGCCGAGCACTTTGCGGGCGGGCGATTCCTCGTTGACGATCTTCTGCTGCAACAGCATCAGCCCCTGTATGAACGCCTCGGGGCGCGGGGGACAACCGGGGATATAGACATCGACCGGCAATAGCTGGTTGACCCCCTGGATGACGCTGTAGACATCGTACATCCCGCCGGAGTTGGCGCAACTGCCCATGGAAATGACCCATTTGGGGTTGGCCATCTGTGCGTAGATGCGCAGGATTGAGGCCCCCATCTTCTTGAACGGGGTGCCGGAGATGATCATCAGGTCGGCTTCGCGTGGCGAACCGCGCAGCACTTCCGCGCCGAAACGGGCGAGATCAAAGCGCGGCGTCATGCTCGTCATCATCTCGACGAAGCAACACGACAGACCGAAAAAAGCAGGCCAGAGGCTGTTCTTGCGCCCCCAGTTGATGGCGTCGTCGAGGGTGGTCAGAATGACGTTGTCGGGGAGTTTTTCCGTCATCGATCGTTGCCTCCGGTCACGGAAAAACGCCGCGCACGGGCGGCGGGAGGCGACCAGTCGAGCGCGCCGACGCGCCACAGATAGACCAGCCCGAGAAAGAGGATAACGACGAAACAGCCGATCTGGGCAAAACCGGCCCAGCCCAGGAGATCATAGGCGACCGCCCAGGCGAGGACGAAAACGACTTCCAGATCAAAAACGATAAAAAAGATTGCGACCAGATAAAAAGGGACCGGATCGACCAGCCGCGAGGAGCCGGTGGGAATGACGCCCGATTCATAGGAACTGTTTTTGAGCGGTGAACGGGTTTTCTGGCCGAGAAACCAGGCCAGAAAGAGGAGCACGCCGATGATCACAGTGGCGATCAGGGTATACAGGGCGAGGGTGAAGACCCCTTCCGGGGAAGGCGCTCCGGAACCGGGAATATTGAGTGTTTTTGGTATGATGGGATGGTTTTCAAACATTCAGATTCTCACCGAATTGCGGCGTGATTCAAGCTGATGGTAAAGTGTATACAATTTCTTCGGGATGAACATCTTATCATATTATCAACACTGTCATCAGCTTTATCATGCCGTCAGGCACCAATGATTTGCGCGCGGCACAATCATTGGTGCATTTCTGCCGCAGGAAATTGACGTCCGTCATTTCCTGCTGAAAATCTGGCCTGCTGGAATCGCCGCAGAGGGCACCCTCTCTCTACCTATTTTCCGAATGCGGCAAGAAAATCCTTGAGCGTCAGCGGATCGTTAGACTTAATCTTGCCGCTCATAAAATCGGTCATCCCCGGACGATAGCCGTCGTTCCATATTTTCAGGAAAAAATCGGTGTCGGTCTTACAGACGCAATCGGCCGCATCGATTGTTTTCCCCTCTTCAACCCGGCAGGTTTCCGGGGTGAGGACCACCGTTCTTTTGATCTCATCAATCGAAAAGTAGAAGCTGGTTTCCGCTTCGATTTCACCTGGGGTATAACTCCCCTCCAGGCCGGAAAAAATAGTTGCAATCATGATATTGGACCTTTTTGAGTGTTTGTTTTAAAGCGCCTGGATCTTTGCAGTGAGCGCTGGCACAAATTCCTTCAGGTCGGCAACAATCAACACATCGGCGACTTCGCCGATCGGGGCGTCTTTGTCGGTATTGATCGCCACCACGAATTCCGATTTCTTCATCCCGGCCAGATGCTGGATCGCGCCGGAAATACCGCAGGCTATATATAATTTGGGTGAGACGGTCTGTCCGGTGGTTCCGACCTGACGACTGTGATCGGCCCACTCGGAATCAACCACCGGGCGACTCGCCCCATACTCCCCTTTGAGAGCTTTGGCCAGAGCTTCGATGATGGCCAGGTTCTCCGGTTTGCCGATACCGCGACCGGCGCTGACGATTACCTCTGCCCTGGAGAGGTCGACTCCCCCTGCTTCGGCTTCTTCATAACCGCAGAACTCTACCTGTGCGGCGGCACCGGTATCGATCGGCACTACTGTCGGAGTGCCGCTCGGTGCGCCTTCCAGACCGAACGCCCCACCCTGAAGAGTCAAAATGATCTGACTTGTTTTTGCTTTAACATCACGTCTTAACTTGGAGTTACAGGCCGGTGCAACCGGAATCCCATCAACGATATCGACAACTTCAGAAATCTGGGCGGCATTGAGTGCCAAAGCTATACGCGGCGCCAGATCCCAGCCATACGAACTGTGGGAAAAGACCACCATATCGGGTTGTTCTTTGGCAATAACATCAAGCAGAAGTTGTTTATGAACCGCCGGGTTATATTCGCCATATTTGCCAGCATCGGCCAGATAGAGCGTCCCGTTATAGGCCGGGAGGGTGCTCTGTGCACCGACCAGGAACATGGCGCTTTCTGCATCGAGTTGCTGTGCGAAGGCGACGAGTTCATAACTGCTGTTGAGCAGTTTGCCGTCTCTATATTCTGCAACGAGTAAGGTTTTCATTTTTTCCTCCCAAGAGCCTGTCTGGTTTGACGGGCCGTAACGAAAAAGTGGATGTTTGAGGCCAGATTCATGGGAATCTAAGAGCGAATAGTTGCGCTATCTGTCGAAGATTGCCGTAAATATGGACCAATCAGCCGATTTTGCAGTAGGTCCTTGTTAAGCCAGATAGGCTCTTACGCCAGCACGGCAGTTTTGTCTTTCAGGATTTTAATCAGCTGATCGGCGAGATCCCCCACCGCACCTTCAAGGACCAATCCTCCCCCCCTCTTCTCCGGGAAGTACATCCTGGCCGTCTCCTGCTTACTTTCAACCTTATGCAACTCTGCAACCGGGATCGAGAGCAGCTCCTTCTTCTTTGCTTTCATGATATTCGGCAGGGTCGGATAGCGTGGAGTGTTAAGACCGAGCTGACAAGTCAAAAGCGCCGGGGCCGTCGTCTTGATGAGCGCCTTGATGCCACCTTCGAGTTCACGTTTGGCGGTTATCTGACCGGCATCAAAGGCAAAGTCGACGATGGTCGTGATACTCGGAATTCCTAGCATCTCTGCAACCAACACCCCAACCTGTCCTGAACCACGATCCTGAGACTGCATCCCGGTAAAGATGAGATCGAACTCCTTGCCTTTGGCAAATGCGGCGATTATCGATGCGATTTCATAGGGATCCTTTTTGAAAGAGTCGTCGTCGCTGATGTGGACGCCGCGATCACACCCCATCGCCAGAGCCTTCTTCATCATCTCCTTGACCCGATCCGGACCGATCGAGAGAACCGTCAGGTCGGCCTCGTCGACCTGGGTCTTAAGCTGCACCGCCTGCTCTACCGCGTATTCGTCATATTCGTTCATCCGCCAGGCGAGATCCGAATTGTCGTACCAGTTTCCTTCGCTATTCAGCTTGAATTTTGATTCCATATCGGGAACCTGCTTGATACAGACCAGAATTTTCATCGTTAACCTCCCGCTATTTTAAGTTGAACTCATTCAACAGAGCCTTTTGCAATCGTCCTCTTACGTCATTCCCGAAGTGATTTTAATCGGGAATCCAGTTCTTTAACTGGTTGAAAATGCAGGATCTTTTGATAGAGGCATTGTTGGGATGACAACCTTTTACAAAAGGCCCGACAGAATCGATTTTTATACATCCAACCGCTCGACCAGAATCTCGGCGATATCCTTCGGCGTCAGTTGACCCTCGAGTTCCGCCCCTTTGACCCCGTCCTCGAACATGGTCAGACAAAACGGACAGTTGGAGACCAGCGTTGACGCGTCTGTCTCCGCCGCCATCTTCACCCGGGTTTCGCTGATCCGGCTGCCGAGCTTCTCCTCTGCCATAATCCGGCCGCCACC
Source organism: Desulfuromonadaceae bacterium (assembly GCA_019429445.1). Taxonomy (NCBI): domain Bacteria; kingdom Pseudomonadati; phylum Thermodesulfobacteriota; class Desulfuromonadia; order Desulfuromonadales; family Desulfuromonadaceae; species Desulfuromonadaceae bacterium. The sequence goes on along the minus strand of JAHYIW010000009.1, from coordinate 84,866 downwards.
GGCGCCGCAACAGAAACTCTCCGCCCGATTTTTAGTCATCTCATTGAGCTTGATTCCGGCCGCCGCAAGTAGCGCGCGCGGTGCTTCGTAAATGTCGTTGTAACGACCAAGATAACAGGAATCGTGATAGGTGCAGTTTAACGGATTGTCAGGGGTGAACTTCAAACGGCCCTCCCCCAGCAGTTTTTCGAGAAAGACGGTGTAATGTTCCACCGGAGTATCGAAATCAAGATCGCGATAATCCTTGGCCAAGGTGTTGAAGCAGTGCGGACAGGTGGTGACAATCTGTTTGACTTCATACTGTTTGATCAGCGCGATGTTTTCTGCAGCAACAGACTGATAGAGATATTCATTCCCCATTTTGCGGACCGGTTCGCCGCAACATTTTTCCTCTTTTCCAAGAATACCGACCTTCACTCCGGCCGCCGTACAGAGCCTGATAAACGCCTTGGCGATCGCCTGATTCCGTTTGTCAAACGAGGCATAACAGCCGACGAAGTAGAGGATGTCGACATCCGGATCTTCGGACAACAGCTTGACGTCGAGACCTGCAGCCCAGTCGCCGCGCGTCGCGTAACCGATGCCGAGAGGGTTGCCGTTGACTTCGACCTGATTCACCGCCGTCATCACCTCTTCACCGGGGAATTCCCCTTCCATCAGTACCAGATTGCGCCGCATATCGAGGATCTTGTTGACATGTTCGATACTCGCCGGACAGATCTCCTGACAGGCGCGGCAGGTGGTACAGGCCCAAAGAACGTCGGTGGAGACGGTCTCGATCAAATTCGCCTCGGGAGAAGTAAAAGCGACCTCACCAATTTGATTGACCACTTTCATCGGTGATAGCGGTTTGTCCGTTGCATACGCCGGACAACGATCCTGACACCGCTTGCAAACGGTACAGGCGTCCGCATCAAAAATATCTTTCCAGCTCAGATCGGTCAGATGTGCAGTGCCAAACGATTCAGCCGCTTCATCCTCCAGGTCGAGGGTGACCATATTCCCTTTCGGCCCACGGTCGACAAACAGATAGTTAGCGCTGGTGGTGAAGATATGACGAAATTTTGAAAACGGGATCGAAATAATAAAGCCGATGACCAGAAACAGATGCAGCCACCAGGTCGCCTTGTGCAAGGAACGCAACGCTTCCGGGTCGATAGGCGCCATAGCTTTGGCGAAAACCAGCCCGACCGGCGACCAGATCGCCAGGGGGGTGCCGAGTTCGGTCACCGCCATGCGTGCCCCTTCGATGACGAAGCCGGTGATCAGGATTGTGAACAGCAGACCGTGCATGAGCAGATCGTCTTTTGTATTCGCCAGACCTTCAGGACGGACGATATAACGGCGGACAAACAGGCCAGCCAGCATGACAATCGCGACCAGACCGGCGATATCAAGGGTGATCGAAAAAAGTTTATAAAATGTGCCGGTGAGAAATTTGATATCGAACAGAGGGTCGGTAAAATCGGCCTGTACCACAATCAGGCAGGTGCCGATAAAGAGGAGCAGAAATCCCCAGAAGAAGAGCGCATGAGTCCATCCCGGCCCTGCAACCCGCAGCAGTTTACTCTGCAGCAGGATCGAGCGCACTGTATCGATAATGCGCCGATCAAGCTGGTCGGTCCGGTTCAGCTCCTGTCCTTGACGATAAACCTTGATACGCTGCCAGAATCCGTATCCTAATATTACGAAGGCGAAAAACGTCAGCAGATACATCGGGATCAAGACCCCGGCCGAGCTGCCGACATTCCAGTAGATTTCACGCGTAAATTCCATCTTGCCTCCGCTGACTAAAACATTTTTGTTATCGACAAATCATGGAGCCGATGACAACTCGCTGGATTTCGCTGGTCCCCTCGTACAGTTCGGTAATCTTGGCGTCACGCATCATCCGTTCGACCGGATAATCCCGGGTGTAACCGTAGCCGCCGAACACCTGCACCGCCTTAGTCGTCACCTGCATCGCCGTCTCCGACGCGAACAATTTGGCCATCGCCGCGTCTTTAGAATACGACAGTCCGGCGCTGGCACGATAGGCGGCCTGGTAAACCAGCAGCCGCGCGGCCTCAATCTGGGTCGCCATATCGGCGAGCATGAACTGCACCGCTTGAAAACCGGCAATCGGCTGGTCGAACTGCTTGCGCTCTTTGGCGTAGGAAACGGCTGCGTCGAAGGCCCCTTGAGCGATGCCGAGCGCCTGTGAAGCGATGCCGATGCGGCCGCCGTCGAGGGTCTTCATGGCGATTTTGAACCCTGAACCCTCAGGGCCAAGCAGATTGTTGATCGGAATCCGACAATTTTCAAATACCAGCTCGCGGGTCAACGATGCGCGAATCCCCATCTTCTCTTCCTTCTTGCCGAAAGCGAAGCCAGGGGTCTCCTTTTCGACGATGAAGGCGCTGATGCCATGATGTTTTTCAGCATGCTTGTCGGTACGGGCAAAAATGATGTAGATTTCGGCCTCGCCGCCGTTGGTGGTGAAAATTTTCGTACCGTTGAGCACCCATTCATCGCCGTCGCGCAGAGCAAAGGTCCGGGTGCCGCCGGCATCAGAACCTGCGGAGGGCTCAGTCAGACCGAAGGCCCCCATTTTCGACCCTTCGGCCAGTGGGGTCAAATAATTTTGCTTCTGCTTTTCGCTGCCGAAGAGGTAAATCGGATTGGCACCGAGCGACAGGTGTGCTGACAGGGTTACGCCGGTTGACGCACAGACCCGCGATAGCTCTTCAACAGCAATCGCATAACTGAGATAATCGGCTCCGGCACCGCCAAACTCTTCCGGGACTATAATTCCGGTCAGACCGAGCTCACCCAGTTTGTCGAACATCAGCACACGATCGAACCGTTCCTGTTCGTCGCGCTCCTTGCTCCCCTCGGCGAGTTCGTTTTCTGCGAAGGCGCGGACGGTGTCGCGAATCAATTTTTGCTCTTCGGTCAATTGAAAGTTCATAATCATTCACCTCACTATTTATGAAGGAAAACGGTCGGTCGTTTTCCAATGAAAGCCCGCATACCCTCTTTTTGATCCTCGGTAGAAAACAGCAACGCAAACAGATTCCCCTCAAAAGCGAGAGCTTCAGCTAATGGCATATCGAGCCCTTTGCTGATCGCCTCCTTGGCCATGGCAACACCGACTCCGCCGTTAGCGACGATGGTGTTTGCGGTTTGCAGCGTCGCTTCGAGCAGATCGACCGCTGGCACGACCCGGTTGACGATTCCGAGCGTAGCCGCGCGTTCGGCATCAATCATCTTTCCTGTGAAAATCAGTTCACGGGCGATATTCGCTCCGACCAGGCGGGAGAGCTTCTGCGTTCCACCGAAGCCGGGCATGATACCGAGGGTCGTTTCAGGAAAACCGAATTTCGACCCCTCCGCCGCATAGATGAAATCGCAGGCGAGTGCCAGTTCGAAGCCGCCGCCGAGGGCATAGCCGTTAACCGCGGCAATCACCGGTTTCGACAACCCGGCAATTTGTGCCAGAATTTTTTGCCCCTGACGGGCAAAGGCCGCCGCAGCGAGAGGATCGAGTCCTGCCATCTCCTTGATGTCAGCCCCGGCAACAAAGGCTTTATCTCCGGCACCGCTCAACACGATAACCCGGACAGCGTCGTCCTGTGCCAAAGCGCACAGAGCGCTTTCCAGTTCGGCGAGAGTGTCGCGATTAAGTGCATTGAGCTGCGGCGCTCTGTCGATCAGTAATAGCGCCACGCCCTCTTTCTTGGTCCAGTTGAGATTTTTCAAATGCATCGCTCACCTCAATTGTAAGAGTAGAATCCCTGGCCGCTCTTTTGGCCCAGACGACCGGCTGCAACCATTGTGATCAGTAGCGGGCAGGGGCGGTATTTCGGATCGCCATACCCGCCCTGCAGCACATTCATGATTGCCAGCACCGTATCCAGACCGATGAAATCCGCCAGAGTCAGTGGTCCCATCGGCTGACCGGCACCGAGCGTCAGCGCCGTGTCAATATCCTCCACCGAGCCGACCCCTTCGAACAGGGCAAACATTGCCTCATTGAGCATCGGAATCAGGATCCGATTGACGATGAAGCCCGGATAATCCTGAGCTACCGCCACCTCTTTTCCCAATGATTTTGCGAGTTCGACAGTCGCCGCAAAGACCCTGTCCGAAGTCGTTAAGCTACGGATCACTTCGACAACCTGCATCCTCGGCACCGGATTCATAAAATGCATACCGATCACCTGAGCGGGACGCCTGGTAACCGCCGCCAGTCTGGTAATCGAAATAGAGGAGGTATTACTCGCCAGAATCGTCTCTGGTGCGGCGATGGCATCGAGTTGTCGGAACAGTTCCAGTTTGAGATCTTCAATCTCCGGAACCGCTTCGATAATGACGTCGCAGTCGGAGAAATCGTGCAGATCGATCGTTGTCTCAATACGACCGACCGCCGCTTCCAATGCTGCATCTGTCATAACATTTTTCACCACCTGGCGGTGTAGATTTTTACGGATTTTCGCCAGACCATTCTTTAATTGCGTCTCGCTGACATCGAACAGCAAGACATTATATTCTGCCAGCGAGGAAACCTGAGCAATTCCGCATCCCATCTTCCCTGCCCCGACAATCCCTATCTTCAACATCAGTTCACCTTTTCAAACAGCGCGGCGACCGCTTCACCACCACCGATACAGAGTGTCGCCAATCCGTAGCGAACCTGCCGCCGCTGCATTTCATTCACAACGGTTGCGACCAGGCGGCCACCACTGGCACCGACCGGATGTCCGAGCGCCACCGCGCCGCCATTGACATTGACCTTGTCAGGGTCGAGGTCGAGTTTTTTGATCGCCATCAGCGGGACCGCGGCAAACGCCTCATTGATTTCAAACAGGTCGACAGAACCAACCGCCACCCCCGCCAGGGCGCAGACCTTTTCAATTGCCCCAATCGGAGCTGCGGCGAAACGATCAGGATGGATGCTGTGGCTCGTGTATGCCAGCAAGCGCGCCTTTGGCGTCAGATTATATCGTGCGACCGCCTCCGCATCGGCGAGTAGACCGAGTGCTGCACCGTCACTAATGGTCGAAGCGTTGGCGGCGGTAATCGTCCCCTCTCTGGCAAAAACCGGCTGCAGGGAACTGATTTTATCAAACTTCACCCGAAAGGGTTCCTCGTCAGCGTCAATTGTTTTCTCGACACTTCGGGAAGTTATGACCACCGGCACAATTTCAGCATTGAAAAGTCCGTTTGTCACGGCCTGCTGCGCACGTTGATACGAGCGAATTGCATAAGCGTCCTGCGTCGCGCGATCAAGGCCGTATTCGGCGATCAACGCTTCTGTCACCTCCCCCATGTGCCGACCGGTATATGGATCACGCAGGGCATCGTGCAACAATAGATCGACCGCTTCACTGTTCCCCATGCGCATGCCATAACGGGCGGCAGGTAGAGCATAGGGAGAAAGAGACATGTTTTCCATCCCCCCGGCAATCACCAACTGAGCCCGGCCGAGCCGAATCGCATCGGCCGCCAGCATCATCGCCTTTAAGCCGCTGCCGCAAACCTTGTTAATGGTCATCGCAGGGGTCGTATCGGGCAAGCCGGCAAAACGCAATGCCTGTCGCGCTGGCGCCTGGCCGGAGCCGGCTTGCAAAACTTGACCGATGATCACCTCGTCAATCGTCTCGGGCGTAAGTGCGGGTTGTTTCAATAGACCGTTGATCACTGCCGCCGCCAATTCTGGCGCAGCGACGCCGGCGAGTTTCCCGCCGAAGCTAGCGAAGGGGGTTCTGAGCGATTCAATTAAAAAAACATCCTGCATGTCAGCTCCATTCCTGTTTGTGATTTTGTCTACAATAATTTTACCTTACGTTAAAGTCAACCAAAAATACAACAGCATTCTATAAAAACTAAATTGTTTAAAAACCTTATGAATAGAGGATTTAAAATATTGACAGAATTGTAAACATGATGATATTTTTCTAAAAAAAACGTACGTAAAGGTGAGCATAATGATAAATAATGAGAATAACTCAAGTCCGGGTGTCGACCTGGTGCAGATCGGCGATCTGGCCGAGCAACTCGGTATCACCACCCGTACCATCCGTTATTATGAAGAGATTGGACTGATGGGGCTCTCACAGCGTGTCGGCACCGGTGCACGGCAGTACGGCCGCGACGAAATACGTCGTCTGAAGTTCATCCTCAAACTGAAGAATCTTGGCATCGATCTGAAGGAGATGCGGGAGTTGGCCGACCATTTCGATGCACATAATCAATCCTTCAACTCTCAACAGCGTCAATTCAGCACTATCACACCGCGGCTTCTCGAAATCCTCGATCTGAACATCCACAAGGTTGATGAAAAAATTTCAACCCTTTCATCCTTGCGAAAAGATATTGTTGATTACCGCTTGCGCATTCTAAACGACTTAAAGGAGCAGAAACCATGACCAGAGTTGCCATTATTCTTAGCTTGCTGACGACTTTTGTCTTTACCGGTTCTGCAACTGCGGCGGAATTCAAGGGAGTCACCCTCCCCGACAGTGACCGTCTGGAGGGGCAAACCTTACAGCTCAATGGCTAGGGGATGCGCACGAAGTTTTTCTTCTCGATCTATGTCGGCGCGCTCTACACTCCATCCCGGGTGACGGATGCCGCCGAGGTGATGAATCCTGACCTCCCCAAAGTAATCCGCATGCATTTTGTTTACGACGAGGTGTCGGCACAGAAACTGCGCGACGGTTTTGCCGAGAGCACTGACAACAATATACCAGAGTTCAGCAAGAGTGCTGATGCGCAGAAATTTTTGCAGATTTTTGATTTTGATGCAGTTAAAAACGATACGATCGATATGCAGTTTACCCCTGGCGGCAGACTTACCGTTCTGTACAACGGCAAGCTGGTCGGCCTGGTTGATTCGCCGGCGGCAACCAAGGCGGTGCTGAATATCTCCTTTGGCGCGGAACCGATCGAAAGTTTAAAAGAAGGGATGCTCGGAAAGTAACATGACTGAAATCAAGAAATATTCAATCCCGGTCGAATTGCGTTTCGCTGATCTGGATGCCTACGGTCATGTCAACAATGCCGTCTACTTTACTTTGCTGGAGACGGCGCGCACCAAACTGTTTCACGATAAGTTCATCGAATTCATGGGGCAGTCGTTGCTGTTTCTGGTGGCGAAGGCAGAATGTGAATACAAACTTCCGATTGGACTCGACGATGTCATGATCATTACGCTGGAGATAGCGCGGGTCGGCAATTCGAGCTTTGACATCGATTACGTCCTGCACAACGGGGACGGCAAACTGTTCGGGCTGGCAAAAACGGTGATGGTCTGCTACGACGGCAAGGCAAAAAAACCAACCCGCATCCCGAAGAGTCTCAAGCAGATGATGCTGGCCGACTGAAAACAAGGTCGCGAGGAGAGACAATATGCTGCTCATCTGCACCGGGACGGGGCCTTTTCTTATGGGGCCCCGTTGGCGTTGAAAATTGTTATAGCCGGGTTTCATGGTGGCTTCAATACAGCACTCCCCGTTCACTACGAAGACGCCGACAGGCACGGGGCGCAAAGAACAGCCCCGTCAGATGCGGCAGATGCGCACCGAGTGCGTCCCTCGTACACAGTCCCTTGAATTCCTCACTCTGCGAACCCGACATGCTCCATGCAATGGCAGGCCCTTTTCTGCTTACTCTTTTGGGCCAGCAAAAGAGTGAGGCGGCAGCGGGCCGCGACCCGCGAAGTTGTTTTTCGATTCAGTAGGAAATTGGATCATAATCCGGCGGGTTTCGTCCCGCCAGCCGACATCCTTTTGCCCGGCAGCAAAAGGATGCAAAAGTGCCTGTGCTTGCAGCGGGTATGGTGGTCGCGTATATCTGTGCTTTTAATAAGCACCAATCTTCCGCGCCATCCAAGTCCCCCTTCTCCAATTTCTGGCGGAAGATCAGTAACGCAATCCCAAAAAAGAACAGGCGGCCCGTCTCGCAACGCGCCGCCTGTTCTTCCCCGCTGGGCTCAACTCCCCGGCAACAACCGGCGAAGTTTCTTCTTGATGCCACTGATCACATACGGCTTCAGCCGCCCCTTTTCTTTGAGAATCGCCTTGAGCATGTCACGGCGTTTCTCCGGGGGAAGCGGTCGCTCCGCCCGTTCAACCAGACGCAATGCGCCGCGCTTGCACACCGGAATACACGCCCCGCAGCCAAGACAGGCCGGCTCGTCAAGGTAGGCGTAACGCCCCGCTTTCTCACTGCAACTGGCCGGGGTGAGCGCCTTGACGTTGCAGGCGGCAAAGCAGAGACCGCAGCCATTACAGGCATCTTTGTCGATCTGCGCCAGAAACGGCGTCTTGCCGATGCCATCCTGATAACCGGCCTGGACCCCGAGCATCAACTCGCAGCAGCAGGAACAGCAATTGCAGATAAACGATGGCTGGTGGCGGATATTATCGGTGATGTGGGTCAGATTGTGGGTGCGGGCGGTGTCGAGGATCGCCAGCAGTTCGGCTTTGCTCTGTTCTCTGGCAAAGCCGCGCCGCGCCATGAACCTGGCCGCGCTCCCCAATGAAATACAGATATTCTCGACCGGCGCGCCCTTGGCGCAGGTCGCGTCGAGATGCTCCTTTTTGTGACGGCAGTAACACATGCCGACTGCCCCGAACGAACTGTTCTCGATGATCTGACGGGCATCTTCGTAGCTGGTCACTGTGGAGCTGACCGGAATCTGGTTTGCGTAGACCAGTGAGCGGGTCAGACTGGTCTTGCTGCCGAAAAACTCGCTCGCCTGGCCGGTCTGCGGATTTTCGTACATGTACTCGGCCATCAGCCTGGCCAGCTCGGCCAGCGGCAGGTCGGCGCGGTTTTTCATAAAGGTAAATTCAAAAAAGCCGATCAGCCCCGGCATCAGCAGGTAGTAGGTTTTGCCGCCGTAGGGCATATCCATCACCAGCCCCTTGTCGGCCATCTTGTCGAGCAGCGGTGTCAGCGCTGGAGCCGCGATCCCGGTGGCCCGCACCAGCTCCGGCAACGTCGCTTCCTCCAGCGGAAAGCACGAGGCGATGAAGGCCTCTTGCTCATCAAAGAGCAGTGCCAGAATCTCGCGCAACTTTTCGTTATCGACCAGCCCGACCGGATATTTGTTGAGTCGGTCGATCAGCGGCACGATGCTGTCTTTGGAGCCGAGATGATGTCCCATCGGGTTGTCCTTTCTATTTTTTATTCACCACCCGTTCGCCGCGCTCACTGGAGACACGGAGGGCACGGAGAAAAGCACTGAAACTCAGGAGGAATAACAATCCCGTAGCGCCAGCACCTGGCCGTTCCACACCCGTTCAAACCTGGCATCGTCAAGCTCCGGCTGCTTGATCATCTGGCGGAAGAGTTCTTCCTGTGCGGCGCTGTTCTTGTGATCGAGGAGCATGCGCAGCGCAAAGGCCGAGAAATCCTTGACCAGAAAGGTGAAGATCTGTTCGAGCAGATCGTCGTCGAGCGCATAGATGCGACTGTTCTCCAGAATCAGCTGGGCGTAGGCGATGAGGGTGAAGAGTTCGCCGGCGGCGAGCATATAATCGATATTGGCGCTCTGCTGAGCGTCCGGCGGCGCGTCCTGGAGCAGACGACGGAAGAGTTCGAGCTGTGCGCGGAAGATCAGCACATTCGGCAGTTCGATCCTGGCGTAGGGGCGGCGATAATCGGGAAAGCGGACTTTGCCCAGACCGCCGGTAAACTGGCGGAAAAGGTAATTATCGTCCCCGGCCTCGTTGCGCCGGGGGAGATCTGGATAGTCGAGCGGCGCGAAGAAATAGTTGCGCACGAACTTGATGATCAGCGCCATGTTGACATGCTCGGTCCCTTCGAGCTTCGGCAGCATACCGATATCGCGGATCGCCATCTCGAAATAGGTGTCCTGCTCGAAGCCTTTGGCGGCGATAACATCATGGAGCATGCCGACCACCTGCTCCCCCTGACCGGTCACCTTCATCTTGACAATCGGGTTATAGAGCAGATAGCGGCGGTCGTCGTCGGTGGCATTGCGCAGATAGTCAGCCGCGCGCCAGGCGAAGAGTTTCATCGCCGTCAGGCGCGCGTAGGCTTCAGTAAACAGTTTGCGTACATGCGGGAAGTCGGTCACCAGGCCGCCGTAGAGGGTGCGACCGGCGGCGTGGTTGAGCGCCTCGTAAAAGGCGTGGGTGGCCATACCGACCGCCGCGCAGCCGAGTTCTAACTTGCCGATATTGACGGTATTGAGCGACGAATTCCAGGCCAGTTCGCCGCGCGAAAGCATGTCGGCGGTCGTGATCGGATAATCGTGCAGGGCAAACTCGGCGACATAGGCCTGCCGCACACCCGAGGTGTCGATCTTTTTCACGCACTCGTAGGCGGGATGATCGGTCGCGACGACAAAGAAGACGTACTCACCGCTGTCGGCAATTTTGCCGAAGGTCGAGACCAGCGCCGCGCAGTTGCCGTTCCCGATATAATATTTGGAGCCCCGCGCCAGATAGGTACCGTCGCCCTGCGGGTGGAGGGTCATCGCGCTGGAGTAGAGATCGGCGCCGTGGTCTTTTTCCGACAGGCCGAAGGCAAAGACCCCGCCGTCACGGAGCAGCTGCGCCGTGCGCCGCTTCAGCGCCTCGTTATCCCCCATCCAGATCGGGCCGAGGCCGAGAATCGTCACCTGCCAGGCATACCAGTAACAGAGTCCATAGAATGCGAGAACTTCGTTGAACTCACTGAGCCGCCATGTGTCCCAGCGCACCGCGTCGCCCTCCCCGTACTCGGCGGGGGTCAACAGGGTGGCAAAGATCTGTTCGTCCTTGATGAATGCCAGAAAGTCCTCATACCAGACCATCGCCTGATCGTCGGCCTTGATCTGCGCCAGCCCCTTGGTTTCAAAAAATGCGATCGTCCGTTCCACGATCTCCCGCGACCGGGCATCGGCATGCTCACGCCAATAGCTTTTCGGATTGAACAACTTCATTCGTTTTCTCCGTCACAAGACTGTTAAAACCGCCTGGTGCCTACCGAAACCGCGAAAAATCGGCCGCGCGCCCGGCAAAAAACGCTGCCAACGCCTCGGCCGCTTCCGGCGACGCCAAGCGTTCCAGAAAGAGTTGTCCCTCTTCCGCCATCACGGCGGGAACGGTCGCGGCGGTGCTTTGCTTCAGCAGCCGCTTCGCCAGCCGCACCGCTGCCGGTGGCTGTTTGGCCAACTGTTGCGCCTGCGTCAGGGCGTGCTGAAAAACTTTGTTGCCCGGAAAAACATCGTTCACCAGCCCCGCTTCACAGGCGCGGGCGGCGCTGAACGGCTGGCCGAGCAGAATCATTTCGGCGGCGCGCGCATGACCAATCAATTGCGGCAGCAGCAGGCTGGACGCGGCCTCCGGGCAGAGGCCAAGGTTGACAAACGGGGTCTGAAATTTTGCGCTCTCCCCGGCATAGACCAGATCGCAGTGCAGCAGCATGGTGGTGCCGATGCCGATGGCCGGCCCGTTGACGGCGGCGACCAGCGGTTTGGTCGCCTGGCTGATGGCGGCGAGAAAATGAAAGACCGGGCTGTCCTGGCCGGTCGGCGGGTCCTGGGCGAAATCGCGCAGATCGTTGCCGCTGGTGAAACAGTCGGCGGTGCCGTGAATCAGCACCACCCGCATTGAATCATCCTGCTCGGCGCGTTGCAGCGCCGCCGCCATGTCGCTGTACATCTGACGGTTGATGGCGTTGAACTTGGCCGGGCGATTAATTCCGATGCGCAGCACCCCGCCAGCGGCCGCGACATCGATCAACGCATCATTATCAGCAAGCGTCATCATCCTGTACTCCCGTCATAGTTTTGTAACCGCCGCAAAAAAAGCGGGGGAATTTTTATTCCCCCCATCACATTGAGAGAGAGTCGGAGGCTCTCTGTGACAGCAACGACCACCCTGGCCGCGCCGACGGCTTTACCTTTACAATTTACGGCCTGTTGCATATCCCTGATGCACCGCATCGAAGACCATTGCCGGGCGTTTCGCGTCACCAATGACATGGCAAACAACCCCCTTGCCTTCGAGCTCTTGCTGCAACGGATTGACCGGGCGGGTGCCGGCCGCCAACACCACCGTGTCGGCACTGAATTCGACCACTTTCCCGCAATGTTCAGCCTTGACCGCTTGCGCGGTGATTTCCAGAGCTTTTGCCCCGGTCAACGTTTCGACCCCGTAGCGTTGCATGTCGTCGAGCATCACCCATCGGGTGGTTTTACCGAAATTGGCACCGAGCTTGTCGAGCATTTCCAGCACCACCACCTTGCGTGTTCCGTGCGTCGCCAGGGTTCGCAGTTCGGCGAGATCGGCGGCCTCGTGCACCAGCAGAAATTTCAGCGCATCTGCCGATAGCGTCCCCTGTTCGGCCAGCTCCAACGCCGTTTCCACCCCGACCGCACCGCCACCGATGATCACCACGTTGCGGCCGACCTCGACCTTGCCGGAAAGGACATCCCAGGCCTGCACCACATGTGATAACTCGGCGCCGGGGATCGGCGGGGTCAGGGCGGCACCGCCGGTCGCCATAATCACCACCTCCGGCTGAAGTTGCTCGACCAGCGCCCGATCGGCGCGAGTGCCGAGGCGCAGTTCAATCGCCGAGATTGCCACCTGCTGCGCCAGATCGGTGGCGAGCTGGACAAATTCTGCGCGCCCCGGCGCTGCCCCCGCCAGCAGCAGCTGCCCGCCGAGTCGGTTCGACTGTTCAACCAGCGTCACCCGGTGTCCCCGCTCACTCGCTGCCAGCGCCGCACTCATCCCGCCCGGCCCGCCGCCGATCACCAACACCGCTTTCGGCGTTTCGGCCCGGGAAAAATTTTCCTGCAACTCATGACCAGCGCGCGGGTTGCACAAACATTCGACCGCGCGCATTTCAAACAGGTGGTCGAAACATCCCTGGGCACAGGCGACGCAATGGACGATCTCCCGTTCCCGACCGGTGCGCGCTTTTTCCGGCAGCTCCGGGTCGGCGATCAGCGCCCGTCCCATGGCGACCATGTCGCAGCTGCCCTCGTTCAGCAGCTCCCGCGCAATTTGCGGATCGTTGATCCGATGACTGGCGATCACCGGTACCGTGACCACCTCTCGGATACTGCGGGCCAGATAGGCATAAACCCCGCGCGGCACCTTGGTCTGAATCTGCGGCACCCGCGATTCGTGCCAGCCGACGTTGACACAAAAAGCATCCGCCCCGGCGGCTTCGAGCTGGCGGACAAATTCACGCAGCGGCTCCCGCCCGATGCCGTTCGGCATGAAATCGTTGCCGTTGACCCGCACAAGCAGCGGGAACTCGGAACCCACTTCCGCCCGCACCGCGCGCACCACATCGAGTCCGAAACGCATCCGCTTTGCGGGGCTGCCACCATAGTCATCAGTACGCTGATTGGTCGCCGGGGAGAGGAAAGAGCTGACCAGATAACCGGTGCCACAGAGAATTTCAACCGCGTCGAAGCCGGCCTGCTTGACCCTGCCTGCCGCCGCCGCGAAACTGGCGATCGTCGCGGCAATTTCGTCCAAGCTCAGCGCATGCGGGGTCTCGCCGGTCAGCCGCGAAGCAGTTGCGGAAGGACCGACTGGCTGTTTGCCGCCGAGCAGCATCGAATGGTTATAGCGCCCGGCATGGTTGAGCTGCACTGAGGCGCGCGCGCCGTTTTCCTTGATCGTGTTCGCCAGGCGGGTCAGTCCCGGAATGAATTTGTCATCGTGGGCGCCGATGTGCATCGGATTGGCCGCCAGCTCATCGACCGAAGCATACCCGACCGTGATCATCCCCGCCCCGCCTCGCGCCCGTGCGGCGTAAAAAGCCAGCAGCTGCTCGGTCACCTGATAGTTGCGACACATATTCAGATGCATCGCCGGCATGTAGATGCGGTTCGCTATTTTCATCTGGTTGATCGTGATCGGGGTAAACAATGGGTCTGCTGACATAACGGTTCCTTCCCCTGCGGACATTAATTTTCTGTCAGCCCGAAGGCGGTTAAAGCTTCGTCCAGTAAGTGGGGCCGGGTCAGATAGTCCTGCATGAACAGAATTTCGGAGGCCTTCAGATACGTCACCACCGGATTGTCCAGTAATTCGCCGAAGAGCGTCGCGACAATCCGGCTCACCGGCGTGCCGACCGCGAATTGTGCCAGATGCGCTGCCCGTTCACGTAATTTGGCAACATAAAAACTGACGACGGCGTCGATCCTGGTGGCACTGTAGCGATGGCCAGGCAGTACGTTGCGCCCCCGCAGCTGTCGGAACTTGACCAGACTGGCACAGTAGGCGGCGTAATTATCGAAACGTCCGGCAAAGGTGCGCAGGTCGATTTCGAGGAGCGGCGACTGAAAAATATTCGCCAACAGGATATCGCCGCTGATCGCGCTCTCGCCGAGGAGAAAAATCAGGTCACTCTGCGAATGTCCGGCACAGTGCAGATAATCGACCCCAAGCTGCTGCACTTGCGGCGAAAATTCGAGCACTTGATAATGCTCCGGCGGCTCCGAAAAAAGGCCGACATGGCTCCCTTGTTCGTAGAGCCGTTGCTGAAACTCGTCGTCAAACCCCATCTTCGTCAGTTCGTGCTTCAGCAGTTGCAGACGCTGCTGCTGATGGTGCAGTTTCAGTGCGTCGAGTTCTGACAGATAAACCGTCGCGCCGCTGGCCGCCTGAATTTTACCGACCTGACCGCAATGATCGATGTGCCAGTGGGTCAGGAAAATGTGCTTGAGTCGTGACAGGTCAACCTCCCGACAGAGCGTCTCCCAGGCGGAAATCGTCGGCGGTCCGGTATCGAACAGCACCAGTTCCCCCGCCAGCTCAGTGGTGTAGAAGTGGCAGTCCCCGACCATATAGGGGGTCGCTACAGTATGTTGACGGATCATAATGGACTCACGGCAGGGCAGGGCACCGAACCGGCCAGGCCGGTCCGGTGCTTGACGACAGTTCGATTAAAACAGGTATTTTTCCGATTCCAGGGCCGCATTCGCCAGCGTGCGCTTGGCCGCTAACAAGCCGCTGGCATCGTATTTGGCAAAACGCCGGATACCGCTGAGAATCATCGTCAGGGTATCGCCTTCCTCGACATAGAAGGCACCCTTCCTGGCGGCGGTACTGATGATTTCCGTGGCACTAAAAGCGCACACCTTGACCGCCGCCAGCAGCAATTCGCGTTTCGCGGCGCTGGCCGCCGCATAGTTTTTCTCGGCCCGCAGCACGGCACTTTCGAGGGCAAAGATCTGGATCGAAATATCAGCGGCGGCGAGCAGGATTTCCTGCTGATCGGCCAACTTGTCCATGAACTTCTGCACTGCCGCACCGGAGAGGATCAAAAACAAGGTCTTGAGATTTTTCAGCAGCGCCTTCTCCCTCGCCAACAGGACAGTGTCGTCGATCTCCTCGAACGACGGCGTCATCAGCGACTCGAACGCCTTCATTGCTTCTTTCTGCAACGGCAGTTCACCCTTCATTGATTTGCGCAGGATCATCCCCGGAATCAGCAGCCGGTTGATTTCGTTGGTGCCTTCAAAAATCCGGTTGATGCGCTCATCCCGGTAGAAACGCTCGGCCGGATACTCACTGACAAAGCCGTAACCGCCGTGGATCTGCAACACTTCATCGACGGTGTGCCCCAGCACCTCACTGCAGTAGACCTTGGAGATCGCACACTCCGGGGCATATTCCTCGATCCCCTTCTGATACTCCTCGTAGTAGTTGTCGATCCCTTTTTCGATCGTCGCCAACTTGGTGTCGAGTAGCCCGGCCAGCCGGTAGACCAGTGATTCTGCGGCAAAAATATCGGCGCTAAGATCGGCGATCTTTTCCTGAATGGCACCGAACGAACCGATCGTCTTGCCGAACTGTTTGCGCTCGTTAGCGTATTTGATCCCTTCGACCAGAGCCATCTTCGCCGCGCCGGTCACCCCGGCACCGAGCTTGAAGCGACCGACATTGAGGACGTTGAAAGCGATCTTGTGCCCCTTGCCGATTTCACCGAGCACGTTTTCCACCGGCACCTTACAGTTATCGAGGATGATCTGGGTGGTCGAGGAGCCCTTGATCCCGAGTTTTTTCTCTTCGGCACCGACCACCAGCCCTTCGAAATCGCGCTCAACCAGAAATGCGGTAAAGTGCTGTTTGTCGATCTTGGCAAAGACCGTGTAGAGCTTCGCAAACGAGCCGTTGGTGATAAACTGTTTGGTACCGTTCAACAGGTAATGCTTGCCGTCTTCAGAGAGGGTTGCCGATGCGCTGGCGCCGAGGGCGTCGCTGCCGGAACCGGGCTCGGTCAGACAGTAGGCGGTGATCCACTCGCCGGAAATGATTTTGTCCAGGTACTGCTCTTTCTGGGCCGGCGTGCCGTAATAGACCAGGGGCAAGGTGCCGATACCGGTGTGGCAGGCAAAGGCGACAGAAAACGAGCCGGAGGGGGCAATTTTTTCTCCGACCAGCATGCTGGTCGCCTTGTCGAGTTCGAGCCCGCCGTACTCCTCCGGCGCATCGAGCATCAACAGCCCGAGTTCGCCGCACTTGCGCATCCCTTCGACCACCAGATCAAAATTCTGATTATCGATCTCCTCCAGATGCGGGAGGATTTCATTGGTGACAAACTGCTCGGTTGTTTCAGCAATCTGCTTCTGCTCGTCGGTAAATTCCTCGGGGGTAAAGACCTCGTCGCAACCGACTTCTGCCACCAGATATTCGCCCCCTTTATAGATCCGTTCACTCATACTTCACCTCATCTGATTGATTGTATAGAGTCGGGCCCCAACGGACCGTTCTACAGTTTTTCGAAAATGCCGGCCGCGCCCATACCGCCGCCGATACACATCGACACCATGCCGTATTTCGCCTCCCGACGCCCCATCTCCGCCAGCAGCGTCGCCGACAGTTTGGCGCCGGTGCAACCAAGTGGATGCCCGAGAGCGATCGCTCCGCCGTTGACATTGACGATTTCCGGATCGAGCCCGAGCTCGCGAATCACCGCCAGCGATTGTGCCGCGAATGCTTCGTTTAATTCGATCAGACCGAGATCGCTCTGCTTCAGACCGGCCATTTTCAGCGCCGCCGGAATCGCTTCAAGCGGACCGATTCCCATCAGTTCAGGCGGGACACCCTTCACCGCAAAAGCGATAAAGCGGGCGATCGGGTCGATGGCAAGTTTCTTCATATAAGCCTCGGACACCACCAATACAGCCGCCGCACCGTCAGTCATCTGCGACGAATTTCCGGCGGTAACGCTCCCGTCGAGTTTGAACGCCGGCTTCAGTCTGGCGAGTCCTTCGAGGGTCGTATCGTCCCGCACACCATCGTCAATCGATACGGTTTCACGTTGTTTCTTAACCTTGTTCTTTTCCAGCACGACCTGTTCAACTTCAACCGGGATGATTTCATTCGTAAATCGGCCGGCTTTTATGGCAGCGGCGGCTTTAAGATGACTCGCCACTGCGAACGCATCCTGATCGGCGCGATTGATGCCGTATTTTGCAGCGACAAGTTCGGCGGTGATCCCCATCGAAGCGTAACTTTCCGGCCATTCACCCACCAAAGACGGATTGGCACTGTATTTGTTCCCCCCCATCGGCACCATACTCATCGACTCGGCGCCACCGGCGATAATACAATCGGCAAATCCGGCCATAATCCGCTCAGCAGCAGTCGCGATTGACTGCAGGCCGGAAGAGCAGAAACGATTGATGGTTTGGGCTGGCACCTGATATGGTACGCCTGCTTTCATTGCGGCGGTCCGCGCAAAGTTCATCCCTTGCTCCCCTTCCGGAAAGGCGCAACCGACAAGAATATCATCGACTTCAATGGCGTCGATTCCGGTTCGTTCAATCAATCCCCTGATTGCGGCGGCGGCCAGATCGTCAGGACGCGTATCTTTAAACTTCCCTTTTTTTGCGCGACAGCCCGGGGTTCGGTAAGCTGCCAAAATGTATGCTGAACTCATTATGTCCTCCACTATTCTCGTCGGCGCGACGGCTGAATCACGACCGCGCTGTTCGTCTGATTAATTACGGAGCGGCTTCCCTTTTTTGAGCATGTGCTGGATCCGCTCGGCGGTCTTTTTATGGCCACACAGTTTCAGGAAACCTTCCCGTTCAAGATCGAGCAGATACTGCTCGGTGATCAGGGTTCCGGCCGGCACATCGCCGCCGGTGATAACATCGGCTATCACTCCGCCCATGACCGCTTCGTACTCGGTCGCAAAACCGCCCTGAGAGAGGTTCCACAACTGGCTCTTGATGCTCGCCGCAACGCTGCGCCCGGGTGCCGGGATCGCCTCTTCCGGCTTGCCGGGACGGTAGTTGGTCGCCAGAGCGAGTACCTTCTGCTTGGCGTCGGCGAGCAACCGGTCGAAATTCATGGTGATCGAATCCCCTTCACGCAGGTAGCCGAGATCCCGCATTTCTGCCGCCGACATCGACACCTTGGCCATACCGATATTCTGGAAATTTTTAAAGATAAAGGGGGTGACGTCGGTGTCGTACTGTTTGGCCAGGTTAACCGCCCGCAGGCACATCTCTTTGGTGCCGCCGCCAGCCGGGAGGAGTCCGACGCCGATCTCAACCAGCCCCATGTAGGTTTCCGCGTAAGCTGTGATCGCGTCAGCATGCAGACTGAATTCGCATCCGCCGCCCAGAGTCATGTTGAAGGGGGCTGCCACCACCGGGATTTTGGCGTATTTGACCGCTATGGTCGCTTTCTGGAAGGCGCGCACCGCCATGTCGATATCCTCAAAAGCCCCTTCGGCCAGCGCGACCGCCATCAGCATCAGATTGGCACCGACCGAAAAATTGCCCCCCTGATTGCCGATCACCAGACCGACCCCTTCTTGCTCGGCCCGCTTGATCGCTTTGTGGGTCATCGCCAGAATATCGCCGGTGATCGCATTCATCTTCGAATGGAATTCTAAGCCGAACACGCCATCGCCGAGATCGAGCAGCGAACAGTTTCCGGTTTTTTCAACGACGTTCCCCGCTTTTTTGAGGATCTGAAGGTTGATTTCCCCCTCAACCGGCTCTATTTCGCGGTACTCGCCGGCGATCAGATCATAAAACTGCTTCTTGCCACCCTCGAACCTGTAGAAGCTCTCTACACTCTTCAGCACTTCCGGGACGGCGACGCCATCCTTCTCGGCACGTTTAACAAACGCCTTCACGCCGATCGCATCAAGCATTTCGAACGGCCCGAGTTCCCAGTTGAACCCCCACTTCATGGCGTTATCGACATTGACGATATCGTCAGCAATTTCGGGAATCCGTTTGACCGTATAGATCAAGGAATCGCGCAGGGTGCGCCAGGCAAATTCCGCCGCCTGATCGTTACCGGCAACCACCATTTTCAGCCGTTGCGCCGGGTCGTCGATCATTTTAACCGCTTCGACCGAGGCGAACTTCGGCTTGGTGATCGGTTTGTAAGTGTCATCGGTGTAGTCAAGATAAGAGATCTTGCGCCCCTCGGCTGTGTTCTCTTTAAGGTAAAACCCCTGTTTCGATTTATTCCCCAACCGCCCGGCTGCGACCATTTTGGTCACATAGTCAGGAACCTTGAACACCTCACGTTCTTCGTCCTCGGTGAGGTGTTCATAGGAGTTATTTCCCACGTGTGCCAGGGTGTCGATCCCGACCAGGTCGGCAGTCTTGAACACCGCGCTTTTCGGACGGGCGGTCGCCGGACCGGCGACCGTGTCGACTTCTTCTACCGTCATCCCCATGTCGACCATGTGCTGCATGCCGTTATACATGGCATAGACACCGATGCGATTGGCGATAAAATTCGGGGTGTCCTTGGCGTAAACGATCCCCTTGCCGAGTCGGCGGGAAAGGAAGTCAGCCATATCGGTGAGCAGTGCCGGGTCGGTTTCGCTGCAACCGACGACTTCGAGCAGACGCATATAACGTGGCGGATTAAAGAAATGCGTGACCAGAAAATTCTTGCGCACTTCGGGGGGGAGATCTTTGGCCATTTCATTGACCGACAGGCCGCTGGTGTTGGTCGACAGGATCGCACCGGCAGAGAGATGCGGGACAACCGTTTCGGCAAAGAGTCGTTTTTTGATTGCCATGTTTTCGATGACGACCTCAACGATCCAGTCGCAATCCTGCAGTTTAGTGGCGTCGTCTTCGAAATTGCCGATTTCGATCTGCCGGGCGAATTGTTGATGCTGAAACGCCGCCGGCTTCATCTGGATCACCGCCTTCAGCCCATTGGCTGCGATCCGGTTGCGCACCTGCGGGCTCGCAAGGGTCAGCCCCGCCTGCTGTTCCGCGTCGGTCAACTCTCGCGGGACAATGTCAAGCAACAGCACGTCAAGCCCTGCATTGGCAAGATGGGCGGCAATGGTTGCACCCATCACCCCTGCGCCGAGAACGGCCGCTCGATTGATTTGCCTCATCCTTTTCCTCCATTTTCGTTTTTGTTCTGATGACCGAAACCGTTTCCTTCGGCGTAATAGAGCGAATCGATCTTCTCTTTATATTTCTGGTAAATGACTTTGCGCTTGAACTTCAGCGTCGGCGTCAGCTCGCCCCCCTCCTCTGAAAATTCCCTCGGGAGAATCACGAATTTTTTAATCGTTTCGTATGAAGGCAACTTGGCGTTCGCCTCAGCGATCCGTTCTTCAAAAATCTTTTGGACCTTGGCGTTGGCGACCAGATCTTCCAGATCAAAATAATCGATCCGTTCCTGATGAGCGAGTTCGATCAATCGTTCTAAATTCGGTGTGACCAGGGCGACCAGATAGGGGAGTCGATCACCATGCACAAAGGCCTGGGAAATATATTTGTCGAGCTTGAGTTCATTTTCAATCGGCTGTGGCGCAATATTTTTCCCCCCGGCGGTGATGATGATCTCTTTTTTGCGATCAACAATGTAGACATAGCCCTCGGCATCGATCCGGGCGATATCCCCGGTACTCAACCAACCGTCTTTCAACACCTCGGCCGTCGCTTCCGGGTTCTTGTAATAGCCCTGCATCACTTGCGGCCCCTTGAGCATCAACTCCCCGTCGTCGGCCAGTTTTGCCTCGGTCTGCATCAGGGGGCGGCCGACCGAGCCGAAACGGAGCTCTTTGACGCTGTTCAAGGTCACCGCCGGACTGGTTTCAGTCAGTCCGTACCCTTCACATGTCGGGATACCGATAATCCACATAAATTCATTGATTGTTTTATCAAGAGGAGCGCCACCGGAAATAAACAGGCGCAGCCGACCGCCGAAACGCTGCCGAATTTTCTTGAAAACCAGATGGTCAGCCAACCGATACTTCACCCCGAGGAGCCCGGTTTTTTTCTGCTGAACATACTTGCAATAGATATACTCCCGGCCGATTTCGACCGCCTTGTGGAACATCTTCCGTTTCAACGGATTCATCTGATGGACATTTTCATAAATCCGCGAATAGATCTTCTCAAACAGACGGGGGACGCTGACCATCATGGTTGGGCGGACTTCGATGATATTCTCCACGACTTTTTCAACACTCTCAGCAAAAGCGATATGACAACCATACATCAGAGCGGCGTGATATCCGGCAGTTCGCTCCAGAACATGACAGAGTGGCAAAAAACTGAGAAAGGTCTCATGGGAGGGCATCCCCCCGAGCTTCTCCACCCCGTAATGGGCGTCGAAGAGCATGTTGGCATGCGTCAGCATCACTCCTTTGGGCGCGCCGGTCGTGCCGGAAGTGTAGATGATCGTCATCAGATCATTGCTGCCGATCAATTCGATTCCGGCTTCTATTCTACCCTGCTCCTCTTCGGTCAACGGGTGAGAAATTTCAGAGAGTTGATAAAGGGTATTCACCGGAAACTCCCGTGAGCCGAGAAATCGTTCAAAAGAGAAAACGTGGCGAACCCCGGAAATCTTCTCGCGAACAGACAATAGCTTTTCATATTGTAATCGGTTAGAAACAAAAACGATCTCAGCCCCGCAATGATTGATCACATCGGCGACCTGTTCTGGTGTGTTGGTTGCGTAAATCGGGACCGTGATGCCGCGTGCCATCTGCGTACCGAGATCGGAAATCACCCAACCAGTGCGATTCTCGGAAAGGATCGCTACCCGATCACCCGGTTGAAGGCCGGTCTTTATCAGCCCGCGTGACGCCATTAACACCCTCTGATACAAGTGCTCATAGCTTAACGTTATATATTTACCTTCCTTCTTGAAGCTGACAACCGGCAGGGTCGCATATTTCACCGCAGACTTCTTAAACATTTCAGGAATGGATTGATACGGTATGGACGTCATCTTGGCACCTTTTACCTTTGGGGGCGATTAAAAAATACATTACTCTTACGTTCACGTCAATCAATTTTGAAAAAATTTTATGTTTTATTACACTGCCATATTTTTATCTTGCATGCGGTGACTTGAGGCAGACGG
Organism: Desulfuromonadaceae bacterium; assembly: GCA_019429445.1. Classification (NCBI taxonomy): domain Bacteria; kingdom Pseudomonadati; phylum Thermodesulfobacteriota; class Desulfuromonadia; order Desulfuromonadales; family Desulfuromonadaceae; species Desulfuromonadaceae bacterium. The sequence continues at coordinate 62,517 of JAHYIW010000009.1, read as the reverse complement.
GTCTCCCCCGACCGACCGGTCGGGGGAACTGTAATAAAAGTAAATCAGAACCTGTAAGACGCTTCAACGCTGACGATATCGACATTATTGGCGAACGATCCGATCAGGGCGCCCCGCCCAGAAGCCATATCGGTCAAGTTTATCGCACCATCGTCAACAAAAAGATGCGCATAGGCGAAATCAAGGGTCATGTCATTCATGACATAACTGGCGCCGAGAGAGACCCAGGTACGGTCGGCACCGGGAATACGCGGCGTACGACTCTTATCCGGGATCGGTGTTTCATCGTAAGCAGCACCGGCGCGCAAAGCGAGCGTATCGCTGTGGTGATAGGTCCCGCCAATCGAGTAGCGCATGTTGTTTTTCCAGTTTTCATCCGTAACACTCACGCCACCACCTAATGCAGCAGGTTTGCTGAAGGTTAGCTGCTCAAACACGCTCCATTCGGTCCACATCAGGTCGGCCATGACATCAAACTTTTCGTTGAAACGATGGAAAACGCTCGCCTGAGCGCTCGCGGGCAATCTGATCTTACCTGCAGTATCACCTGACCCATTCATAATGGCACTCGTCATCGACATGGTCCCATCAACGGAATGAAAGACACTCGAACGATACGAAGCCCCTACACGGGTATCATCATTAAACTCATACAATGCACCAATATTGAATCCATACCCCCAGGAATCTCCTGTCACTTCAGCATAGCCATCAATTCCTGGGGCTAGATATTGCGCTTGAGACAAAGTTGCATCAAGATACTGTGCGCTGACCCCCAACCCGAGACTGAAGCTGTCATTAAGTCGGTATGAGGCGCACGGATTGATGTTAATGGTCATCAGCTCCGATTTAATGGCGTGATAACGACCGACCCAATCGGTATCGTATTTAGTCGCCATGCCGAACGGGGTATTAACACTGAGGCCGTAACTGAACTTTCACTCGCTTGGGCGGCAAAATAAAAGTTCGGCACCACTGCCGCTTCACCGCCATCCCCGCCTGACGGTGCAGTTGAGATATCTCCACCGACCGGGTTCGTTGCCGAAGTCGTCGAAAATTTTGCCGATGGCAAGATTACATGTAACCCGGCCGTTGCGTTCATTCCCTCCAGACGGGCCATCCCAGCCGGGTTAAAGTAGATGGTGGTAGCATCTTCGGCTATTGCCGCACCACCGGCAAAGGAATTTCCCAACCCTTTAACACTCTGCTCAATCAAAGCAAATCCCGCAGCGGATGCTGCCACGGCCGACAACACGACAAGTCCTGTCATTACTGCCAAAAATACGGCTACTCTTTTAATAACTTCTCCTCGTTGACTAAACTGCGTTTTGTCCAAAAAATTGCTCAACATCGGCACAGTTACCAGCCATCGTAAATCGCCGCACCAGACAGCGCTCCAATGTAAAAGCAACACCTGTGATAAGCAATACATCATCTTTACGTACAGGTCAATCAAATATATAACGATATTATAAATTACATAAATCACAGAATTTAACAGATCGAGCCAACCACAACGCAAAAATATAACAATTTGTAACCATATGATTTAAGGAGTATTTTGAATGATAATTTCATTAAATTAATTTATTATTAAAACTAACGTTGTTACATTTAGTGATTATATTAATCTCACAGATTGTTTTTTTGCTGAGACTTTATCTAATGTTTGCGTCATGACACATCACCACTGGCAGGGGAGGTTAACAATGAACAAACTCGCACTGCGAGTGCATCAAGATTGGGTCGTCGTGCGGTTTTTTGGGGGGAGGGGGGGGCCGCTATTGGTGGGTTGTCTTGTCAGCGCGCGCGGCCATTGCTGATCGCCATGCGCGCCAACTCGTCACAGCGTTCATTCTCGGGGTGCCCGGCGTGGCCGCGTACCCAGGTCCACTCGATGTCATGCGGTTTTGCGGCGACCAGCAGTTGCTGCCAGAGATCCTTGTTGGCGACCTCTTTCCGCTGCGAATTTTTCCAGCCGCGCTGAATCCAGCCGGGAAGCCACTCCGTCATCCCTTTTTTGAGATACTCGGAATCGGTAATCATCCGCACCCGACAGGCGCGTTTGAGCTCTCGCAATCCCATCAGGGCAGCGGTCATCTCCATGCGATTATTGGTCGTTTCGGGCGCGAAACCGGACAACTCCTTTTCGTTCGCGCCACAGCGTATTACCGTTCCCCAGCCGCCGGGGCCGGGGTTGCCGGAACAGGCACCGTCAGAGAATATTTCCACCAGTTGTGAATCAGGTTGTGACATGTCGGCTGCTCCTCGGTCTGTGGGTCTGTGGGGGGACGCAGATTACCACAACGGAACGACGAATGAAATCGGTTAAAACTCCTGATTTACCAAAAAAAGCCGCTAAAACAGCTGCTTGAAACAAATAAAACATTTTCTGATTTTTGGCGACATAAAAAAAATCGCCGATCATGACGACTAAAACGAAAACCTCGTTCTCCTCATTAACTATCTGTAATTATTCAGGAGAGTTCGTTTTTTTCGAGGGCAGTATCGGTTAAACCCTTGTTTTGTGGATACTGTTTTAAAAAAACCTTATTGAAATCATGAAGATAGGGATGTAGAAGTACATATCGGGATGATCAAGGTAGTCTGTTTAACCCTTGTCAGAGGAGATAGGAAAATGGCTGAAATCTTTGTTGGTGCCCTGATTGCTTATGTCTCGATTATCATCGTTGCCCAGGCAGTTGCCCTGCTGAAAAAGACCTCAGGGCAACAGTAAAACTCCAACTCGTGATGCATAACGCTAAAAGCCGCCCTCCAGATGCGGCTTTTAGCGTTTCAGATCGGTCGTTTACCCTCCACCACCTTGTTGCGGTAAATCTGTTGATATAAAAATCTCGCCGTCAAGCCACACTTATGGCACTATTCGCAGATGATGAACGAAGTAAAACTGACGCCGGTCGGCATTGTACACAGCCCGTTTCGGGAGAAATTCGGCATTCCGCGACAGCCCGGGTTGATCGCCGAGGTGGCTGCGACCATCGAACTGCTGCCACCGTTCAATCGCGAGGAAGCGGTGCGCGGGCTGGAAGGGTTTTCCCATCTCTGGCTGATCTTCGGTTTTCATGCGATTCGGCCGTACACCGGCAGCTTGACGGTTCGCCCGCCACGTCTTGGCGGCAATCAGCGGGTCGGCGTATTTGCCAGCCGCAGCACCCATCGGCCCAACCCGCTGGGGCTGTCGGTGGTGGCCTTCGTCGGGTTCGAGCAAGCAGCGGGCAAGATCCTGCTCAAGATTCAGGGGGCCGATCTGCTTGACGGAACGCCGGTCTACGACATCAAGCCGTATCTCCCCTATGCCGACGCTATTCCCGCTGCACTGGGAGGGTTTGCAGACCGGGCGCCTGAGCCGCAATTGTCCGTTGTTTTTTGCGCCGCCGCTGATCGTCGCTGTACCGAACTGGAGACCGAACGTCCCCAATTGCGATCATTGATCATTGCTGTTCTTGCGCAAGACCCACGTCCGGCATTCAAGGGGGAGGAGCACGAGCGGGTTTACGGGGTGCGCCTTTTTGATCTTGATGTGCGCTGGCGGGTGCATGAACGCTGCGCGCAGGTCGTCACGATCGAAATATTTACCTGACCCTCCCCGGTCGATCTGCTTTGCACCAGGCAAGGTTTTGCACGCGGCAGAATTTTTTCGATGAACCCACATTTTTATTTATCAAAATTGTGTTCCTTGTGTATTTTTTGTCATGCCGAACTGCGCGCAGTCTACCGGCGCCTCGTCCCGACCAGCCGCAAGGTGGTCAACGCCTTCTACCGTCATAGCGACAAAACGATCTGGTACGCGCAGGAACGACTGAGCCGCGTGCTGGCGCTGCACGAGGTCACCCACGTCGTTCTCGACCACTACTTCGTCCAACCGATCCCCGTCGGGGTCAACGAGCTGCTCGCCAATCTGGTTCAGCGTTCCAATTGAGCCTGTCCGCAACATGGTGCCATCCTGGCAGCCTGCCCCCATAGACTCAAGCAATCTCTGTTTAATCGGGCTTCACAAATTGTATACAGTATACATAAATATCAAGAGGGTTTAATCATCGCACAAGTCTAAGTCACTTAACTGCTTGCCTTTTAAGCTTTCGGTGTCTATCATCGCTTAAGTTTTGCAAAGGACATTTTATGGATCCGGTTCGTCACCTGCGCTTCTCTGTCTCCGCTCTCTTTTCGGTCATCGCTATTGGGACCTTCGGCTATGTCATGATCGAAGATTGGCCGCCGTTCGACGCCCTTTACATGACGGTGATCACCCTGGCGACCGTCGGCTTCAAAGAGGTCCATGATCTGTCTCCGCAAGGCAAGCTGTTCACTATTGTCCTGATCATCAGTGGCACCGGTATGATCGCCTATACCCTCAGCAGCCTGCTCCAGTTTACGCTTGAGGGGCAGCTGCGTAAGATCCTCGGGAGGAAAAAATTGGAGAAACGCATCAGTAAACTCAGGGGCCATTACATCATCTGCGGTTTTGGCCGCATCGGGCATCTGATCTGTCGTGAATTTCAATCGAAACCCATGCCCTTCGTCGTCGTGGAAAAGGATCAGCATCATCTGGAACGCCTCAACCGCGAAGGCTATCTGTATGTTGAGGGCGATGCGACGGATGACGACATCCTGCAAGCTGCAGGTGTCGCCCACGCCAAGGGACTGATCACGGCCGTTACCTCCGACACCGATAATGTCTATATCACTCTCACCGCACGTGGCCTCAACCCGAGCCTCTTTATCCTGGCCAGATCAGGCGAGGAAGGCTCTGAAAAGAAGCTCATGCGGGCAGGGGCCAGCAAGGTCATTTCACCCTATACGATTGGCGCCAACCGCATGGCGCAGGCCGTCCTGCGTCCTTCAGTGGTCGATTTTATCGAGTTGGCAACCACGAGCAAGCACCTCGAGTTGCAGATCGAGGAGATCGCCATCGCCGCAAGCTCCGAACTGGTCGGCAAAGCCCTGATCGACTCCAACATCCGGCAAACCATGGGTGTTATTATTGTCGGGATAAAAAACAGTGCTGGGCAGATGGTTTTCAATCCACCACCCAGTATGGTGATCGAAGCTCACTCGGTTTTGATCACCCTCGGTGAACGCAAGGCGATCAATCAACTCGAAAATGTCGCCAAGGGATCACAACGGTGAATCATTTCCGGGTTCTTTTGAGTTCGATATACTGTCCGTACGCAGTAACAGTTGAATATCTCACGGGTTAAAGTCCCGTCCGGGGAGTTATCCGTTCACCCCGGTAGCTCAAGGGAGCGGCGTTCTGGCAACAGGGGGTCGTAAGTTCCCAATTGGCAAAGCAGCAGGCCGTAACGAAAGTGAACCTACAGGTAGCCTCGTAAAATTCGCTCGAAGATGCCGACCCGGTGGACAGACGGGGAAGGCCGCCGTCACAGACTTAAGATAACGGAAGTGGTCTGTGCAATCTTCCGGGGTAGCAGGGATGGCATGTTGCGGAAGATATTCAACCCAGTGCTGGAGACCCGGTGCGGTGCTGCCTAAGGAGCAGCAACCGGCGCGTATAAGGCAACGAAATCGCGCCGGGCCGTATCGGGAGTCGGAGGGGTCCATAGTACCGTTTGAGGATATGGGACAACACAACCCAGTCCGAGGGAAGGGACCCTGCTTTGTTCACGTAACCAAAGAGCGGCGGAGATGGGGATTGCCATGTCGCTAACAACCCCGGAAACAATCAGAACGCTACAGAGGAAGCTCTACTGTAAGGCCAAGCAAGAACCGGCCTGCCGCTTCCACGCCTTGTACGACAAGGTCTATCGGGCTGACATCCTTAGTCATGCCTATGCCCTTGTCCGCGCCAACAAAGGGAGCGCCGGGATTGACGGCGTCACCTTCGCGGCCATCGAGGAAAACGAAGGGGCACCTGCATTCATTGGGGAGCTGGAAGATGCACTGAGAAACAAGACGTACAAACCCGATCCAGTCAAACGGGTCATGATCCCCAAGAGCGACGGCAGTCAGCGTCCTCTGGGTATCCCGACCATTCGGGATCGGGTGGCGCAGATGGCCGCGAAACTGGTCATCGAGCCGATCTTCGAGGCGGATTTCTGCGAAACCTCCTACGGATTCCGACCGAAGAAGTCAGCCCACGCCGCAGTCGATGACGTCGCCAAAGCCATGAATACCGGCTATACCGAAGTTATCGACGCCGATCTGTCCAAATACTTCGACACCATCCCCCATGCTAACCTCATGGCGGTGGTCGCCGAGCGTATCTGTGACGGTGCGATTCTGCACCTGATTCAAATGTGGCTCAAGGCCCCGATCATGGAAATGGACAAGGACGGAACGAAACGGAATATCGGCGGCGGTAAGGGTAACCGCAAAGGAACCCCGCAAGGCGGCGTTATCTCACCGTTGCTGGCCAATCTCTACCTGCACATACTGGACAGGATCTGGGAGCGGAATAATTTGCAACAACGATTAGGTGCCCGCATCGTCAGATACGCTGACGATATTGTCATTCTCTGCCGGAGAGGAAAATCCGAGCAGGCGATGACGGTGCTGCGACAGATACTGGAGCGGCTGCAACTGACCCTGAACGAGACAAAGACGAACGTTGTCAATGCCTTCGAGGGAAAGTTCGACTTCCTTGGATTTACGATCTGGATGGGGAAAAGCAGGAAAAGTGGGAAAATGTATCCCCACGTTCAACCATCGAAGAAATCCGAGCAAAAAGTCAAAGACCGGATCACCGCGCTCACGAAACGAGAGCGGACGATCATGCCCCTTGAATGGGTGGTGAACGAAGTCAACGCCATGGTCAGAGGCTGGGTAGGCTACTTTCATTACCGCAATTGCAGCCAGACGCTGGGCCGGATACGGAATCACCTGGAACAGCGGTTGATCACTCATTTGCGCAAGCGGCACAAAGTCAGAGACCGGAATGCAGGCTACGTCAGATTTCCCAACAGGTCTTTGTATGTGAAATATGGCCTGTACAAAGTGCCAACGACCGCGGGTTGGGTGAAAGTGCATGCCTTGCAGTGAAGAACATCGGAAAGCCGTGTGCGGGAAAACCGCACGCACGGTTTGATGAGGGAGGGCAGGGTGAAACCTGCTCTCTACTCTACCCGGAACTCCGCGCTGTCCCCGGAACTCCCGGAACTCCGCGGAACTGTTTTCACGGAATAGCGTCTAAGAGAGGGAGCATGAAATAACCAGACTCCCGTCTACTCATCCCCCTGATGGGGTCATTAAGCCTGTCCTTGACCGCTGCCGCAGCCTCAATTGGCTGCGGGTGGCGGCACCGGTTTGTGTTTCACCGTCGGCAGGGTATTCACCTTTGCGGCAATTTTGACTTCGACACTCTCCCCGTCCTGGCGCGGCTGATCGGAAAAGTGCCACTGCCCCTGCGCATCTTTCCATTTGTAGATTTTTGTCTCCGGCTGGGGGAGGGCAGCGGCGATCTTGTCCTTGACGGTGTTGATTTCCGCCTGCGCCTCGTTCAGGGTGTCGCGCGCTTTTGCTTCGAGGCCGGTCAGGTCGGGCAGGGCGACCTTCGGTGCGGAGAAATGGTCGACAGTCAGTAGCGGCTGAGCGTTTTTCCCTTTGATGACAAACGGCAGGGCAACGGCCAGCGCCACGCTGATCAACAGGTAGAGCAGCTTTTTCTTCATCGGCAAAACTCCTTGTCAGCGGCCAGGCAGCTCCAGTTCGTGCCGTTCCAGCACCAGCATGCGGTCGCGCAATTCCGCGGCTTTTTCAAACTCCAGCCCGGCGGCGGCGGCCATCATGTCTTTTTTGAGCCGGGCGATTTCTTTTTTCAACGCGCCGCTGGTGCGATATTCCGCCAATTCCTCGGCGACCTCGTCGCGTGCGTGCTGCTCCCGGTCGGCGACATCTTCGAGGACGGATCGTAACGATTTGATGATCGATTGCGGGGTGATGCCGTGTTCGGCGTTGTAGGCCAACTGGGTCTGGCGACGACGGTCGGTTTCGTCGAGACAGGCCTGCATCGAACGGGTGACCTTGTCGGCGTACATGATCACCCGCCCGGCAACGTTGCGGGCGGCGCGGCCGCAGGTCTGGATCAGCGCGCGGGTGCTGCGCAAAAATCCTTCCTTGTCGGCATCAAGAATCGTCACCAGCGCGACCTCCGGGATATCGAGCCCTTCGCGGAGCAGATTGATCCCGACCAGGACGTCGAATTCGCCCAAACGCAGATCACGGATAATCTGGATGCGTTCCAGGGTGTCAATATCGGAATGCAGGTAGCGAACGCGGATGCCGTGCTCGTTGAGATAGTCGGTCAACTCCTCGGCCATCCGTTTGGTCAGGGTGGTCACCAGGACGCGCTGTTGCCTGGCGACGGTGAGGTGGATTTCGTCGAGCAGGTCATCGACCTGATGCTGTGCCGGACGGATTTCAATCAGCGGATCGACCAGCCCGGTCGGGCGGACGATCTGCTCAACGACCACCCCTTCGGCCTTGCGCAGTTCATAATCGGCCGGGGTGGCGGAGACGTAGATGGTCGGTAGCTGCCGCGCCTCGAATTCTTCGAACGTCAACGGCCGATTGTCGAGCGCCGAGGGGAGGCGGAAACCGTAGTTGACCAGCGTCTCCTTGCGCGAGCGGTCGCCGCGATACATTGCGCCGACCTGCGAGACGCTGACGTGACTCTCGTCGATCATCAGCAAGGCGTCATCAGGCAGGTAATCGAAGAGGGTCGCCGGTGGCTCCCCCGCTTGCCGTCCGTCCAGGTGGCGCGAATAGTTTTCGATCCCCTGGCAGTAGCCCATCTCCTCCATCATCTCAATGTCGAAGAGGGTGCGCTGTTCAATGCGCTGGGCTTCGAGCAACATATTTTTTTCACGCAGGTAGAGCAGCCGCTCCAGCAGTTCATCCTGAATCTGGCGCACGGCGCGGTCGAGCGTCGGGCGGGTAGCGACGTAGTGACTGGCGGGGAAGATCGCGGTTCTGCCGATCCGATCGAGCACATGGCCGCGCAGCGGGTCGATTTCACTGATCGCTTCGATCTCGTCGCCGAAGAACTCGATACGCAGGGCACGCTTTTCCTCATAGGCGGGGAAAATTTCGACCGTATCGCCGCGCACCCGGAACGCACCGCGATGGAAATCGATATCGTTGCGCTCGTACTGAATTTCAACCAGCTTTTTAAGGAGTGCATTGCGGTCGATCTCCATCCCCTCCTCAAGGCTGATCAGCATGCCGAAATAGGCTTCCGGCGAACCGAGGCCGTAGATGCAGGAAACCGAGGCGACGATAATGACATCGCGGCGGGTGAGAAGGCTGCGCGTGGCACTGTGGCGCAGTTTATCGATCTCTTCATTGATCGACGAATCTTTTTCGATAAAGGTGTCAGTGGTTGGAACGTAGGCTTCAGGCTGATAATAGTCGTAATAGGAGACGAAATATTCAACCGCATTGGCGGGGAAGAGTTCGCGAAATTCGGCGTAGAGCTGTGCCGCCAGCGTTTTGTTATGCGCCAGCACCAGCGTCGGGCGCTGGGTGCGGGCGATAACGTTGGCCATGGTGAAGGTTTTGCCGGAGCCGGTGACGCCGAGCAGCACCTGATGATGGTCGCCGCGATTGAGCCCCATGACCAGTTCGGCAATCGCTTGCGGCTGGTCGCCGCACGGCTCAAAGGGGGATTTTAAGACAAATTTGGCCATCTTGACGGAACTGTCCGGTAGTGCACGTTTACTTGATTTTCCAGGTGGTTCCGGTGCGCGAATCGAGGAGGATGATCCCTTTGGCGGCGAGTTCGTCACGGATTTCGTCACCGCGCGCAAAGTTTTTCGCGGCGCGCGCCTCGCGCCGCTCGACGATCAGGGTTTCAATCATTTCGGCACTGAGTCCGCTGGCGTTGATCCCTTCGTTTTTACTTTTGTTCAGCCATTCGGAGGGCACGGACTGAAAGAGCCCGAGCACCCCGCCAAGGCGGCGCAGTTTGTCTGCGGCGTCCTTCAGCGCCACCAGCAACAGGGGACATTCGGCATATTTATTTTCAGCCATGATCCGGTTCATGCCGCGCACAACTTCAAAGAGGTAGCCCATCGCCTGGGCGGTGTTGAAATCATCGTCCATGGCGGCGCAGAATTTGTCTTCGAGCACCTCGATCCGGTCACATGTCTCGCGTGATTCCGCATCGAGCACGGCGCAGGTGGCGTCGCGGTTTGGATGCGCGGCGAGGTGTGCATCGGCACGTTCCAGGGCCTCGTAAAAGCGGGTCAGGCCGTGACGTGATTCCTCCAGATTCTGATCGGAGAAATCGAGCGGCGAACGGTAATGGGCGGTAACGATAAAGAAGCGGATGACTTCGGGGGCGTATTTTTCGAGAATATCGCGAATGGTGAAGAAGTTGCCGAGCGATTTGCTCATCTTCTCCTGATTGACGTTGACGAAGCCGTTGTGCAGCCAATAGCGCGCAAAAGGTTTGCCGGTGGCACCTTCAGACTGGGCAATCTCGTTTTCATGATGGGGGAAAACCAGATCCTTGCCGCCGCCGTGGATATCGAAGCTTTCGCCGAGATATTCCATGCTCATCGCCGAGCATTCGATATGCCAGCCGGGGCGCCCTTTCCCCCACGGGGAATCCCACTCCGGTTCTCCCGGTTTGGCCGCCTTCCAGAGGGCAAAATCCATCGGGTGGCGCTTCAGTTCTCCCGGCGCGATGCGCGCGCCCGCCTGCATCTCGTCAAGATTGCGTTTGCTCAGCTTGAGGTAGTCGGAAAATTTTTCGACAACAAAATAGACATCCCCCCCCGCCGCGTACGCCAGTCCGCGAGCAACCAGTTTTTCGATCAGGGCGATGATGTGGCCGATATGCTCGGTGGCCTTCGGTTGACAGGTTGGCAGATCGAGCCCGAGCGCGGCCATATCCTCGTCAAAGGCGCGGATAAATTCTTCGGCCAGTACCTTGCTGTCGATACCGCGCTGGTTGGCGCGGTTGATGATCTTGTCATCGACATCGGTGTAGTTGCGGACGTAATTGACCGTGTAACCGAGATAACGCAGATAACGGTAGATTACATCGAAGACGATGTTGGCGCGGGCATGGCCGATGTGACAATAATCGTAGACGGTCACGCCGCAGACATACATGCCGACCTTGCCCGGCACCAGCGGTTCAAAGACTTCTTTTTCTCCTGACAGGGTATTGTAAACACGCAGACTCATTCGTGTAAAAACTCCTTTGGGGGGTAACAGTACTCAAAACAACCAGCGGTTGCGGGAGAGAATTGGCGCAGCTTACCGTTTTTTCAACAATTGCACGACCGCTGGCGGAATGTCGTCCAGCGGCAGAACACGATGTGCCGCGCCACGTTCCGCCGCCACACGGGGCATGCCGAAGACCGCGCAGGAGGCCTCATCCTGGACGATATTATAGGCTCCGGCTTTTTTCATCGCCAGCATCCCCTCGGCCCCGTCGCACCCCATCCCGGTGAGGAGCACGCCGAGCACGCCGGGGGCGGTCTCCTTGCTGGCCAGGGAATGAAAGAGTTTATCGACAGCCGGTTTGCAGCAGTTGACCGGCGGGTCGTCAATCAGCTGCACGCGCTGGCGGTGAATTTCCATGTGCGTGCCGTTTGGTGCCAGGAGGACCAGGCCGGGCTCCATCTTGTCACCAGCGCGGGCGAGCCTGACCGTGAGCTGACTTTCACGGTTGAGCCACTCGGCGAAGCCACGGTCAAAACCGTTGGAGATGTGTTGCACAATCGCGACTCCGGCGCTGATATCTTTGGGTAGCGCCGTAATCAGCTTCATTACAGCGCGCGGACCGCCGGTTGAAGCCCCGATGGCCAGGGTGTGAAAAGTGGTGGCCGGTGGCAATGGGGGGGGGACAATGGTGGCGGCTGGCGTCAGCGCCTCGGGGTGGCGTTTGCGCTTGCGGAAGTGAGTGATCACCCGCACGCGGGAAAGGGTTTTGACCTTTTCAATCAGCCGCGTGGCGATTGCGTCGAACGCCTCGGTTACCACTCCGCGCGGTTTTTCCATGACATCGAGTGCCCCGCGTTCAATGGCATTAAACGCGCAGAGGTTGTCACCCCGATCGACATTGGCGGAGAGGATCAGGATCGGCGTCGGGCAGTGCGCCATAATTTCCTCGACCGCCTCAAGTCCGTCCATGACCGGCATCATGATATCCATGATGACCAGGTTTGGTTTCAGGCGCAGGGTTTCAGCAACGGCGGCGCGACCGTTGTCGACCTCGCCGACAACATGGATTTGGGAGTCCCCCGCGAGCAGATCACGCAACACCATGCGCGTCAGTTTTGAATCTTCTGCAATCAGTACGTTGATCATCACGATTAACCGATCAGGGCCTCGACCGTCTCCAGGAGGGTCCCTTGATCAAACTTTCCTTTCACGATATAAGCCTGTGCTCCAACCTCTATCCCGGTGCGGCGATGTTCGTCGGAAGCGAGCGAACTGACAATAATCACCGGCAAATCCTGAGTGTTTTCCATCGAACGAACCCGGCGGGTCAGCTCAAATCCGCTAATTCCGGGCATCTCCACGTCACTGATCATCAGGTCGAACTTGCCGCTGCGCAGTTTTTCCAGGGCATCTTCGCCGGACACTGCCAGGGTCACGGAAAATCCGTGGGTTTCGAGGATATTCTTCTCCATCGTGCGCGTGGTGATTGAGTCATCAACGACCAGCAAATTCCCTTTTCTGCTCTTTTCGCGATGGCTGGCGAAGTCTTTGCGAAGGTGTGTTCCACTCCCCTGAATGCTGGCCGTAAAAAGGTCCGGGACCGACATGATCAACGCCGGGGTGCCATCGGCAAGGATCGTTGCGCCGGAGAAGAAGCGTACACGCTTGAGCTGCTTGCCGAGATTTTTTGCTACCAGTTCCTGGGTGCCGTACGACTCACTGATGGTGAAGGCGACCTGCTGCTCGCGGAAGTTCAACACCATTACCGTGATACGTTGCAGGTGGTTGGTGGACGCCTGACGTGGAATGCCGAGCAGTGTCGCCAGATCAAAGAGGGGCAACATCCGGTCGCGAACGCGCACCACTTCCCGGGCTCCCTGGGTGAAGATATCTTCTTCCCGCAGGCGCAGGATCTCGGTTACGTAATGCAGGGGGACGGCGTAGGTTTCTCCTTCGCAGTCGATCGCCAGCGAATTGATCACCGCCATGGTCAACGGCAGATGCAGAATCATCTCGGTCCCCTGGCCGGGGGTTGAGTGGATGACCAGGTTGCCCTTGACCCGATCGATATTGGATTTGACGACATCCATGCCGACGCCGCGACCGGAGACATCGGTGATGAATTCGCGGGTTGAGAAGCCGGGGCGTAAAATCAGGTAGACGGCTTCTTCATCGCTCATCAAGCGGGCTTCTTCGGCGCTGATAACGCCGCGTTCCTGGGCAATCCGGCGGATGGTCACCGGATCGATGCCATTGCCGTCATCACGCATCACCAGTCGCACCAGGCCGAGCTCGTAACGGGCTGTCAGCTCAATCCGGCCGACCGGCGTTTTTTTGGCACGCTGCCGTTCTTCAGGAGATTCCAGGCCGTGATCGACGGCGTTGCGCAACATATGCAGCAGCATCGGCTTGAGCGCTTCAAGCATCATCCGGTCAAGCTCAACCTCTTTGCCGATGATATCGAGTTGCAAAATTTTCCCCTGTTCACGTGCCAGCGAACGGGCCATCACTTCAAGGTCTTCGGTAATCGCTGACAGCGGCAGCATGCGCAGCTCCATGGCGCTGCCGTGCAGCTCACGGACCAGGTATTCGAGCTGCACGGTATCGCGATCAAGTTCAGCGGACAACTGGCTGAAGTTGTCGAGGATTCCCTTGACAGTGCGATAGTTTTCCGCTTTGCGCAGACCGCCCATAAAGGTTTCAAGACACCCCATCAGTCCCCGCAGGTTCCGTCCGCGTTCATCAAAAAGCCGTTGGCTGATAAGGATTTCACCCATCAGGTTGACCAGCTGGTCAAGTTTGACCACGCTGGTGCGAACAGTTTCGAGCTCGATATGATCGCTGTTTTCTTTCCCTGGAGCATTGCTGACACTTCTGGATTCAGGCATGGTTCCCGTTTCGAGGGCGGTGAGTACCTGTTCCACATTGACGCTGATATCTCCCTCTGAGTGGGCCTGCGCGATCAGTGCTTCAACCGCGTCGGTGCCGAGAAAGAGGACGTCAATCAACTCCGGATTGATTGATCGTTCACCGGTTTCCAGTGATTTGAAGATATCTTCGATCAGGTGAGCAACCTGACCGAGTTCTTCCAGGCCGACCAGTCGTGCCGAACCTTTGAGGGTGTGGCCGCTGCGTAACAGCTCGTGAATCCGCCCGGCACTGAAATCTTCTTTTTCCAGCGCCAGCAGTCCCTTGCGCAGAATCTGCAGGTGTTCCTCAGCTTCGCGAGTGAAGATATCGAGATATTTCTGCTTCACGGTCAGTCCTCTTCTCCGACCAGTTCCTTCAGGCGTTCCGCCAGAGCGGTCAGTTCGGTGATCGACTGTGAGGTTTCCTGCGAACCGGTGGCGACCTGCGTGGCGACATCCCGCACCTCGGCGATGGTTTCCGCCATCTGCTCGCAGGCGGTCGTCTGCTGCTGGGTCGACAGCTTGATCTCACTCGCCGCGCTGGCGGTGTCATGCACCATCTGGGTAATCCGCGCCAGTTCGTTGGCGACGTTCGCTACCAGGTTGCTGGCCTTGTCGACGTCTTTGGTGCCATCCTCGGTGAGCATGATCGTGGCGTTGGTGGCTTTCTGGATCTGCTCAATCAACGTTTTAATCTGACTGGTGGCGTCGGCGGTGCGTTCCGCCAGTCGTTTGACTTCGTTGGCGACGATGGAAAAACGCTTGCCGGCTTCACCGGCCCCGGCGGCTTCGATTGCAGCGTTGAGCGCGAGCAGATTGGTCTGGTCGGAGATCTCGTCGATAATATCGATAATGCCGCCGATTTTCTGGGAATTTTCTCCAAGTTGCAGCATCCCCTCGGCAATCGACTGGACCTGATGCTTGAGCTCGTCCATCCCTTCAATGGCATGATCGGTGGCGGCGCTGCCACTGATGCTGACCTCGCTGGCCTGCCCGGCAAGGGACTCGACGCGCAGGGCATTTTCGGCGACCTGCTTGGCGGTGATGGCGATCTCTTCGGAGGTGGTCGTGGCTTCCTGCACGGCGCTGGCCTGTTCGGTCGCACCGGATGCCTGCTGCGCTGAAATTGCCATCATTTGATTGGCACTCGAAGAAAGCTGCTGAATGGCTTCCTTGACGTTTTTAATCAGCAGCGTACTTTTTTCGATTTCTGTTTTCAGGTTTTTAACGATGACCTGGGTCATCTGGTTGAAGGCGCTTGCCAGCTGACCGATTTCATCTTGCGATGTGATGGCGATGGTTTCATCCAGCTGCCCGCCAGCAACTTTATTGGCGACCTCGGTCAGTTGCTTGAGCGGTTTGGTGAATCGCGAGACGACGACAAGAATGGTCAGCGAGGCAATGGCCAGCAGCGCCAGCATCGACAGTCCGACGGTGCTACGCAGTTCGGCAATCGCCGCTTCGGTCTCCTGCATCGAGAAGCCGATGCGGAAGCCGCCCCAGTGCTGACCCTTGACATAGACCGGTGCGGAGACATCCCACATTTTTTCGCCGGTATCACGTTGATAAACTTGCTTCAAAAATTTGTTGCCATCCTTGCCGTCATATTGCCCGGCTTTCAGACCGACCGGATCATTGAACATGCGCTTGGTGCGGTTGCCGACGACATCCTTTTGCTTGTCACCGGTCAGCGGTTTGGAGTATCTGCTGTTGTGGGTTGGCAGGTAACCGTTGCGGTCAACCAGAACTGCGAATACTACCATCGAGTCGTTTTCAACCAGAGCATCCTGGAAGTCCTTGATCGTCATATCCAGATAGAGATCGTAGGCGGTACTGAATTTGGGTGGGTCAGCATTGGCCAGCGGTCCCGAGGTGATCTGCTGGTAGTCGACGTCAAAAAGCTGTTCCATGTTAAATTGACCGCCGGAGAGTGCTTCTTTCAGCGTCAATTCCATGGCTTTGGAACCGCCGATCGCCATGGTCTTCGCCTTGGTCAAAAGCTGTGCTTCAAGTGCTGCGCTGCGGTTGGCAACCAGTTGCTGGGTAAAGATAATCATCAGGATGGCGAGAACAATGACCAGTACGCTGACAATTTTCAGGGAAATTCGCTTGGACATGCAATTTCTTCCTTTGCTGAGCGCTGAGCTCAATCAATACTGTGATAATGAGTTTATCAGTTTATTGCTGTTCGATGACAAATTCCGTGTGTGACAGAAGTTGCTGCATATCGAGTAACACCGTAAGTTTACCGTCTTCAGTCAGTTGCCCGGTGACGGCATTGCGAGGAATGCCCCCCAGTCCTTCAGGGAAGGGCTCGACGTCATCGAGGACGACGTTGCGGGTACCGACAACGCGTTCTACGACAATCGCGGTTTCAATCCCGGCGGCTGCCATGACGATCAGCTGGCCCTGGTCGGGGATGCCACGTCCCGGCAGGCCGAAGATCGGGCGCAGATCGGTGATGGCAATAATCTCGCCGCGCAGATTGAAGACCCCGAGAATATGTTCCGGCATATTCGGGACAAGGATCTGCCGCGGCAGCCGCAATACTTCGCGGGCGATCGAGGTTGGTACCGCAAAGGTTTCATTGCCGATGACAAAAGCCAGGTAGTCGACAATCTCTTTCCCGGCGTTGTGGTCCACCTCTTCCAGCCCGCGCCAGTACTCGCGGCGCATCTCGTCAAGAACGGCCTTGATTTCATTTCCGGAATGTTGATCGTTTGCCATGGTTCGTTCTTATCTCCCGCTGGTTGTCGGTTTTGTGTGGGCCGCTTCAGTATCCGCCCGACATATTTCAAGAAAAACACTGCGCGACAGTCCGCCTGAATAGGGGATGACAGCCTCTTCGGTGGACTTCTCAAGGAGGCGAATGCTGTTGCGCAGTTCGCGCTCCGCCGCAGCGTGGTTGCCCTGCCGCAGCAACACCTTGCTCAGATAGTAGTGGGGAGCGATGAACTGCATATCAAGCCAGATCGCCCGTTTGTATTCGGTGATTGCGGCCGCCAGGTCATCTTCCATGTCATGGATCAGTCCGCGCAGGAAATAGGCGGGAGCGCACAAATCGTCGGTTTGCAGCACCCGTTCACAGATTTCCGCCGCCTGCTTGAAGTTCCCCTCGTTGGCCAGGATGATGATTTTTCCGAGCAGCGCCCCGCTGTGATCCGGCTGCTTCGCGAGGATTGTATCATATTTTTGAGATGCTGTTCTATAGTCTTCCTGATGAAAAGCTTGCTCGGCCTCGGAGAAAACCTGTGCGACCGAAAATGGCTTTGCAGCGGGCGGTTTTGGTGCCGTCGTCAGGGGGCGCGGTGGTGGTGTTGCCGGCGGCTTGTGTCGCGCCGGGACGGGGGTGCTGTTCAGGGAAGGCGGCGGGGTGGCTGTGGTGGTCTGCCGGGCGCGGCGCTGATAGAAGAACGCATTATGTTTATTCAGACGCACAAAACGATCCGAGACATTCTGCATGGTCTCGGCATGGCCAAGAAAAAGGAACCCGTTCGGACGCAGGCAGCGACTGATGCGAGCGACAATTTCGCGAATGGTGTCGATGCGGAAATAGATCATGACGTTGCAGCAGAGGATGCAGTCCACATCGCTGGTACCATTGGTCGGTGCAGGGTATGCGTCGACCTGCAGATTGAGGTAGTTGAATTCGACCATGTCACGCACCCGCCGGTCGAGAAGGTAGAGGTTGCTTTCACGGTGGAAGTATTTGTCGATGTAGTCCTCCCCCATCAGGCGGACGGCGCGCGGGCTGTAGATCGCTTCGCGCGCCCGGCGCAGCGACCTCTTGTTGATGTCAGTGGCAAGGATTTCAATTTTCCA
Source organism: Desulfuromonadaceae bacterium (assembly GCA_019429445.1). Taxonomy (NCBI): domain Bacteria; kingdom Pseudomonadati; phylum Thermodesulfobacteriota; class Desulfuromonadia; order Desulfuromonadales; family Desulfuromonadaceae; species Desulfuromonadaceae bacterium. The sequence goes on along the minus strand of JAHYIW010000009.1, from coordinate 44,635 downwards.
GTCCGCCAATTGAGGAAAATGTTCCAGTAAAAAAATCGCGATAGAGTAGGGCTCTTCGCCGGTCGAACAGCCGGCCGACCAGAAACGCAAGGTACGTTCATGCTGGCGTTCGCCGATGATCTCGGGGATGACATGTTTGACAAGGGCGTCGCGATGGGAGCTGTAACGGAAAAAAGAGGTTTCACCGACGGTCAACAAACCGATCAGTTTTTTTAACTCAGCGCGGCTGTCCTGGTAGAGGTCGAGATAATCAAAATAGTCGTTGTAGGTGTCGGCACCCACCGCGCGCATGCGGCGCTGGAGTCCACGTTCGAGGATCTTTGAGTTACGCCGGTCGAAGTAGAGTCCACTGTGTTTGATCAGATACTCCTGAAATAACGTCAGTTCCTCTTCATTTAACCCGAAAAAAATTTTATCCGCGCGTTGGCGGTCGCGCAGGTAACGGATATCCTCCAGCAACCGGTGCAGATCGACCGGTTTTTTGAGGAAATCAAAAACGTCAAGCAGCTCGAATTCGAACTCGGCCTGATTGGAAATAACAATGACCGGCAGCTTGCGTGAAGTGCGCTGGTTGTGGAGCCGTCGCAACGTTTCCAGCCCGGCTGGATCTGGCAGGGAGATGTCGAGAATCAGCAGCGACGGAAGTTGCTCAAGGATTGAGCGATAGCTGCTGCTGCCATCGACGAGACATTCAACACGACAATCGGCTGCGATAAGTGGCGCGCTCAGCTCTTCGCAAAGGCGCCGGTTTTTATCGACAATCATGATCTGGAAAGCGTCGTTTGCCATGATTTTTTTATGGTCCGGTGAGAAAAACACGGTGATCTATTTATCCCAGGTATCGCGCAGCGTGACCGTCCGGTTGAAAACCGGCGCTGCGGACGAGAAGTTATGGTCGGCGACAAAGTAACCAAGGCGTTCGAACTGAAAAGTGTCGCCAGCAGCGGCCGTGGCAAGGGCCGGTTCGAGGCGGCAGCCCGTCACGATTTCCAGTGACTCCGGATTCAGCGCCGCGAGAAAATCACTGTCTTTGCCGGCATCGGGGTCGGCGCTCCGAAAGAGCCGATCATAGACCCGAACCTCGGCTGTCACTGCGTGCTCCTGCTCAACCCAGTGGATCACCCCTTTGACCTTGCGACCGTCCGCAGGATCTTTTCCCAGGGTAGCTGGATCATAAGTGCAATGCAATGCGCAGATTTCCCCGTTGGTATCACGCATGACCTCGTCACATTTAATGATGTAAGCGTAGCGCAGCCGAACCTCACGGCCGGGGGCGAGGCGGAAAAACTTCTTCGGCGGATCGGTCATGAAATCATCCCGTTCAATGAAAATTTCACGACCGAAGGGGAGGGTACGTACGCCACGCTCTGGTTGTTGTGGATGGTTGGGGGCGGTGAGTTCCTCGATCTGCCCGGCGGGGTAGTTGGTAATGACAATTTTAAGCGGGCGCAAGACCGCCATTGCCCGGGGGGCGGTTTCGTTAAGAACTTCGCGCACACAATCTTCCAGGATACTGAGTTCGATGCGATTGGCGGCGCGACCGACGCCGATCCGCTCGCAGAAATTTTTCACTGCGGCCGCCGGTACGCCCCGTCGCCTCAGGCCCGACAGCGTCGGCATGCGTGGATCATCCCAGCCGTCAACGTGTTTTTCGGTGACCAGTTGCAGCAGCTTGCGTTTGCTCATCACCGTGTAATCAAGGTTGAGGCGGGCAAATTCGATCTGTCGCGGGGCAAAGATGTTCAGCTCACGCAAAAACCATTCATACAGCGGGCGGTGGTCTTCGAATTCCAGCGTACAGATGGAATAGGTGACCCCCTCGATCGAATCGGACTGCCCATGGGCGAAGTCGTACATCGGATAAATCGCCCAGCTGGTGGAGGTGCGGTGGTGGGGGGCGTGCAAAACACGGTAGATGACCGGGTCACGCAGATTGAGATTCGGCGACGCCATGTCGATTTTGGCGCGCAGGACATAACGGCCAGCGGCAAATTCGCCGTTTCTCATCCGCTCAAACAGGTCGCTGTTTTCTGCTGTCGAACGCTCCCGCCAGGGACTTTCTTGCCCCGGCGTGGTCAAGGTGCCACGACCCTCGCGAATTTCGTCCGCAGTCTGGCCGTCGACATAGGCCTTGCCGCGGTTGATCAGCATGATCGCAAAGGCGTAAAGTTTTTCGAAATAATCGGAAGCATAATATTCATGTTCGCCCCAATCAAACCCGAGCCAGCGCAGGTCGGTTTTGATGGCGTCGATATATTCCTGCTCCTCCTTGACCGGGTTGGTGTCGTCAAAACGCAGATGACAGCGCCCGCCGAAGGCTTCTGCCAGACCGAAATTGAGGCAGATCGACTTGGCGTGACCGATATGCAGATAGCCGTTCGGCTCCGGCGGAAAACGGGTCACAACCTGCTTGCTCTTGCCGCTGGCGAGATCCTCGCTGATGATATTACGGATGAAATTTGCGGACGCTGTCGAGATGTCGCTCATGGGTGTTCCTTATAATTATCGATTTATGCCGCGTGCAGCAAAGCCACGGCATGGGCTTCGATCCCTTCGCCGCGCCCGGCAAAACCGAGGTGTTCGGTGGTGGTTGCCTTGACGTTGATCAATGCAACGTCAACGTTGCAGGCGGCGGCAATATTAACTGTCATCTGCTCAATGTAGGGGGCCAGTTTCGGCTCCTGGGCAACGATCGTCACGTCCATGTTGACAACCCGGTACCCCCGTTCCGTGGCCATTGCCACCACCTGCTCCAGCAAGCGGGTACTGGCAATGCCGCGATAGCGTTCGTCATTATCCGGGAAGTGCCTGCCGATATCCCCCGCGCCGAGCGCGCCGAGCAGGGCATCGCAAATGGCGTGCAGTGCGACGTCGGCATCGGAATGTCCGAGCAGACCGCGTTCAAAAGGGATTTCGACTCCGCCGAGAATCAGTTTGCGTTCCGCGACCAGGCGGTGAACATCGTAGCCGTGACCGATGCGCATCATTCCCGCTGCCCTCGTTGTGCCTCGTGCTCTGCCCAAATGGCGCGGGCCAGCGGCAGATCGTCAGGGGTGGTAATTTTCAGGTTGTATTTGCTCCCCGTCACCATGGTCACCGGTGCCCCGCTCCATTCGATCAGCGCGGCGTCGTCGGTCGTGACAAATCCTTGCGCCAGGGCTCGTTCGTGGGCGGCGTGAATCAATCCATAACGAAAGGCTTGCGGGGTCTGGGCCTGCCACAAGCGTCCTCGTTCCGGGGTTGCTACAACCTGAGCGGCAACAACTTCCTTGATCGTGTCCTGAACCGGAATGCCAACCAGACAGGCGCCAGCGGTGCGCGCTTGTTCAATGAGGAGCGGGAGTTGTGCAATGGGAAAGAAAGGGCGTGCACCATCGTGAATCACGACAATATCGTCGTCCTGCGCCACGCAGGCCTGCAAGCCATTACGTACAGAGTCCTGACGCTGTGCGCCGCCGGGGACGACAGCTCTGACCTTGGTAAATCCGTATTGTTCTACAATGGCGGTGTGACAGTAATCGATCTCGTCGGGCGGGGAGATGATGTAGATGTCATCGACTTGCGGGGCATTGTCGAAGAGGGCAATGGTGTGCGCCAGAACCGGACGGTCACCGAGGCGCAGATACTGTTTGTTGACAGCGGCACCCATCCGGCTACCTGTTCCCGCGGCAGGGATCAGAACAATGATTTTCATGTGACTCCTGATCACAGGGAGGGACCGGTAAAGCCGCAGGGGCGTTGTCAGTTAATGAAAATGTTTTCGACGCGTTTGACGACCATGTCTTCAGCTTGTCCCTGTGCCAGTGCCAGTTCTTTAACCAGCAGGCGCCGGGCCAGTTCGAGTACCTTCTTCTCACCGTAGGAAAGTTCTTTGCCTTCCTTGATCATGTACAGTTCGCGGAGGACTTCGGCCACTTCAAAAAGATCGCCGGATTTGATTTTGTCGTTATACTCCCGCTGCCGTCGGCTCCACGAGATGGTGGCCGGGATCTCGGACAGCTTTTCTTCGAGCAATTTATACACAGAACTGATGCGACCGCGATCAATCAAGGTGCGCAGGCCGACCTGGGCAACATTGTTTACCGGAATCATGATGGTCATGTCGTTGTCGACGATGCGCAAAACGTAAAAATTATTCACACTGCCGCCAATATCGCGCGATTCAATCGCTTCGACAATGCCGACCCCTTGCGACGGGTAGACCGCCATATCTCCAACTTTAAACATTTGGTTACTCCTCTCCCACGCTGGGACTAAACACTATAGCACAGCGTTGTGGAATCCGTCAAGGCGAGTGATTTTTCATGATAAAATCATATTTGATGCACTCGCAAAAACTCATGGGATGGCTAAGCAAAAATTTCGTCCTCCAAGGCCTGGTGGTTTTTCAGGGACGAAGGCCTACATCAGGTAGGTCGAGGTCCTGAAAAACCGGCGTAACGCAGTAGGGCGGACTTTTTGCGACGCCATCATATTTTAATCGCCACAACGAGCAGCGTGGGGTAACCGTTTGCGACTGACAGATGGTCGAACGCATGATAGATTCGGAACCGTGGAAAGGAGAACATGACCAATGCGAATTGCTGTCATCGGTTCAGGGGCGCTGGGACTCTACTACGGTGCGCTGTTGCAACGTGGCGGGAACGATGTGCGTTTTTTGTTGCGCAGCGACTTCGACGCGATCACCGCGCAAGGTTTGACGATCATCTCGGCGCAGGGAAACTTTCATCTTGATCAGGTGGCCGGGTTTCGTGCTCCGCAGGAGATGGGGGAGGTCGATCTGGTCCTGGTCGGGCTGAAGACGACGGCCAACGACGTGTTGACCCGGCTCGTCGCGCCGTTGATGCTGAATCCGGCGTGCAGCGTCCTGACGTTGCAAAACGGCCTCGGCAACGAAGAGCTGCTGGCCGACGCTTTCGGCCCGGAACGCGTGCTCGGCGGGATTGCTTTTCTCTGCTCAAATCGTGGCGAAGCGGGGATCGTTCATCACCTCGGCCAGGGGTCGGTCCGGCTCGGTGAGTTTCGCGGCGGCAGCAGTGCGCGGACGGAGCAGTTGGCGGTGACGTTCAGTGCGGCCGGAATTCCCTGCGCTGCGGTGGCTGACCTGTGCAGGGCGCGCTGGGAAAAGCTGGTGTGGAACATCCCGTTCAACGGGTTGTGTGCCCTGACCGGCAAGGATGTCACTGAAATTCTCGCCGCACCGGCCTGTCGTGCACAGGTGCGGGAAATGATGCTGGAGGTGTCCGCCGGAGCGAATACGCAGGGGTTGTCAACGCCGCTTGACGGTGAGCCTTTTGCCGAAAAAATGTTGCTGGCTACCGACGCCATGGATCACTATCGCCCCAGTATGATGCTCGATCGGCTGGCGGGGCGACCGGTCGAGGTGCAGGCAATTTACCATGAGCCGTTGCAGCGCGCGGCACGCTGTGGTGTGACTATGCCGCGGGTGCAGTTGCTGGCGGCGTTGCTGAGTTTGCCAGGATCGCTGTGCTGATGCGCAAAAATATTTTCTCGCGTTATTTTATCTGCTATGCTCATCCGAACATCAAGGCATTCACCTGTTTTATCGAGAGGACCCATGTCAAAACATATTCCTGAAGAACAACTTGGAATTCGTGAAATGTCGATCGACGACCTGGCGGCCGTTTTTCACCTTGGGGAGGAATTGTTTACCTCCGAATATTCGTCGAGCATGTATCGCACCTGGGACGAATACGAGATCACCACGCTGTTCAATTCTGACAGTGAATTGTGCATCGTCGCCGAACTAAACGGCGTGATTGTCGGTTTTGCGCTGGGGACCACGGTAGAGAAGCATAACTCCTCGTGGAAGTATGGTTATCTGGTGTGGATCGGGATTCGCTCCGGGTTGCAGAAGCTGGGAGTCGGGCACAAGCTGTTCAATGAAATCAAGCAGCGCATGGTTGAGCAGGGGGTGCGGATGATTATTATTGACACCGATGCTGACAACGAGGCCGGGATCGGCTTTTTCAGGAAGCAGGGGTTCGACAATATTCAGAAGCATGTTTACATGACCCTTAACCTGTCACGCGCACGGCAAAAGCGCAAAAAGGGATGACGATGGACATGCGCCTTGAGCAAGTGTGGGCCGCTATCGATCCACACCGGTTGCGTGGTACCCTGATGGAGATGATCGATATCTACTCACCATCGGGGAAGGAAGAAGATATCCAGCTTTATCTGGAAGAGCTGCTGGCTGCGACCGGGATTCCGGTGCGGCGGCAGGTGGTTGATGAGGAACGCTACAATCTGATCACAACGATGGGGGCGGGAGCCCCGTCTTTCTATCTGGTCGGGCATGTTGATACGGTCGCTGCCTGGGATATTGAGGAGTACGCGGCGGTTGAACAGTGGGGGGTGGTGCGTGGTCTGGGGGCCGCCGACATGAAAGGCGGTTGCGCGGCGATGGTCGAAGCGTGGCTGGCGCTGGCGACATTGCCCGAGGCGCAACGCCCGTCCCTCGGTCTGTTGCTGGTGGTTGGCGAAGAGGAAAACGGCGACGGCAGTGCGCGCTTTCTGCAGGAGTATCAGCCCGAGTGGGTGGTGATCGGCGAACCGACCGCGATGCTCCCCGCATTTCGCCATTTCGGCTACATGGAGGTGGCACTGGTCACGCAGGGGTGGCGCATTCATTCCTCCCTGCCGGAACTGGGTCATAATGCTATTGAGTCGATGTTGCGGGTGTTGTTGCAGTTGCAACGGCTGCCACTCCTTGATCCGGGGAGTGGTCGACTGGTCTACTCGATTCGCGAGATGAGTTCGTCGCAGGCGGGCTTCGTGGTGCCGGATCGTTGTGAGGCATTGATTGATCTGCATCTGTCGCCCGATGTTGATCCGGGGGAGGTACGGCGCGAGATGGAAAAGATTCTGGTCAAAGCCCGGCGCCTGATCAAGGATCTCAATCTGGAAGCGCGTTTCGATTTTGAAGCGGGAGGCTATGAGCTGGCGCTCGATAACCCGCTGGTGGCCATCATGGAAGAAACTTTTCCACAGCTGAATCTGCCGTTGGAGTTTGTCCCGTTCCGCTCCCACTCTGACGGCAACCTGTTTTTCCAGGCCGGGTGCAAACCACTCATTCTCGGTCCTGGTTCGCTGGAAACCGCCCATACCGCTGAGGAACAAACCTCACTCGCCGAAGTCGAGGTTGCCGCGCGGATCTACGTCGCGCTGGCGCTCAAATGAAGGTGCGGCGTACCCCTTACCACCCCTTGTCACTCTTCGGTTCCAGGGATATCAGCGTGTAGTCTCGCGATCCCAGCCCAATCTTCTCACCATGTTCCAGCGTGGTCTCCCAATCAATCTGCGGATAGACGCCGCGGAATTTGTCCCCCCCTGCTTCATGTCCCGATTGCAGCGCACTGTCAGCCAGACCGGGAGCGCGATTAACCAGATCGGCGCAGGCCTGATCGATGGCGACCGGATCGGTGGCGACGAGAATCCCCTGATCGGCGACGATCGGGGCGTCGCTATGGCCGTAACAGTCGCAGGCCGGCGAAACCTGGGTGACAAAGCTGACATAGAGGGTCTTCCCCGCCTTGCCGGTGGTGGCGCCGAGGGCATATTCCGCCATTTTTTTCATGATTGTCGGGGGCGCTTCGTCCCAGTTGATGTCGATCGCTTTATCTGCGCAGATCGCGATGCAGCGCCCGCAACCGGTACATTTATCGCTAGCGATGCTCGCCTGCGGGGCCTGAACCGTGATTGCCCCGTGAGCGCAGGCTTTGAGGCAGGCACCACAGACGGTGCAGCGCTGATTGACAGTGGGGGCGGAGACCGAATGTTGTTCCAGTTTGCCTGCGCGGCTCGAACAGCCCATTGCCAGATTCTTGATCGCCCCGCCAAAGCCGCTGATCTCGTGACATTTAAAGTGCGAGACGGCCAGCAGCACATCGGCCTCGATGATTTCGGCACCGATGTCGGTGGCCGTCAACAACTCCCCCGCAATCGCGATACGGCGTGCTGAATGACCGCGCAGGCCATCGCTCATGATCAGTGGTGCGCCGACAACGGCGTAAGCGAAGCCGTTTTCAATCGCGCAGGTGAGGGCAGAAACCGCCTCTTTGCGTTGGCCGGGGTAGAGGGTGCTGGAATCGGTGAGGAACGGTTTGCCGTGGAGTTCCTTGACCCGCTCGACAATGCGGCGGAGGAAGGGGGGGCGGACAAAAGCGTGGCCGCCCTTTTCGCCAAAGTGAATTTTGATTGCCGTCAGATCGCCGTTGCCGACGATCCGGTCGATCCCGGCCAGGTCAAGGAGACGGGTCAGCTTGCCAAACAAGTTCTCGCGGTGGCCAGTGCGCAGGTCGGCGAAATAAACGGGTGTCGACATTTAAGCTTTCCCTTTCTCATTGGTAGTGATCGGTGCTCCGTGTGCAGGGCCCGGCAGGCCGTCCCCCGGCATTTTTTCCACATAGAGTGAGCGGCTCGGGAACGCGATTTCCAGCCCCAGCTCTTCGAGAATATCCATAATTTTCAGACACACATCCTGGCGCGCATCGAGATATTCTCCCCAGACGGTGGTGGTGGTGAAGCAGTAGACCATGATATCGAGGGAGGAGGCGCCGAAGTCGGTGAAGTTGACGAGGAAAAATTCCTGGTCGATCGCCGGGTGTTCACGCAACAGGGTGCGAATCCGTTCGACCACCGTGCGCATCTGTTGCGGGGTGGTGGCATAGGTAATGCCGACGGTGAGTTTGATGCGGCGTTTCGGCATGCGGCTGAAGTTGTTGATGCCGAGATTGGCGACAATATTGTTCGGCACGGTGATTTGTGTCTTGGCGAAGGTACGAATCTTGGTCGAGCGAAACCCGACCTCTTCGACGGTTCCTTCCATATCGCCGGCGACAATCCAGTCACCGACCCGGAACGGACGATCGAAGATAATCATCAGCGAACCAAACACGTTTGACAAGGTATCCTTCGCCGCCAGCGCCACCGCCAGTCCGCCGATGCCGAGGGAGGCAAGGAGGCCGGAGACGGAATAGCCGAAATTCTGGATCGTCATGATCAGGGCGAGAAAGACGATAAAGACGCGCAGGCTTTTGCGGATCAAGGGCGTCAGATTGTCATCAAGGGTCGATACGGTGCGCGCCGCCCAGTTGCTCAGGTATTTGTCGAAAATATCGATCAGGTTAAAGAGCGTCCAGGCGATGGTGAAGGTCAACAGCACCTGAGTCAGGGCGTTGCCGAAGTGCAACAGGTTGACCGGTTCGCTCGGCAGTTTGAGAATGTCGAGGGCCAGACGAATGCCGCCGATGGTGACCAGAAAGCCCGCCGGGCGACGCAGACATTTCAGCAGCAGATCGTCATACTCGCTGCCGGTTTTTTCCGCCAGTGGCAGCAGCAGACGGTCGTAAAAGTACAGTGCGATGCGGCGGATAATCAGCGCACCAAGAATAGCACCAAATGCGCCGCCGTACTGAGCGAGGCTGATGCCGAGGAAGGTCTGGTCGAGCAGTTCTGCAAATGCGAACACGGCGTTCTCCTGCGTTTTTGATCCCTCTACATAGCAAAGATAACGGGGGTTGGCAAGCAATGGTCGCAGCATTTTTCAGCTCTGGCGGCGGACACACGGCAAAACGCTTGAGAACAGGAACTATTCAGCAAGAAATTGACTTTGTGATACACTGTCCCGTAGTCGTTTTTGCAAATATTGATCATGGAGAGAACATCATGAGCGAACATCCGCACGATACCCTGCACACCCGGCGCACCATGACTGTTGGAGGTGAAAATTATGAATATTTCAGCCTTAACGCCGCTGCCGAAGCACTTGGTGATGTCTCGAAGCTGCCCTTCACCCTGAAAGTGCTCCTCGAAAACCTGCTGCGGTTTGAAGATGGCGAGACCGTTACCGTTGCCGACATCAAGGCGGTTGTGTCGTGGCTCGACACGCGTCGTTCACAACATGAAATTGCCTTTCGTCCGGCGCGGGTACTGATGCAGGACTTTACCGGGGTCCCGGCAGTGGTTGATCTGGCAGCGATGCGCGATGCCGTAGCGCGGGGCGGGGGCGATCCGCAGCAGGTCAATCCGCAGGTGCCGGTCGATCTGGTCATTGATCACTCGGTGATGGTCGACAGTTACGCCACCCCCGAGGCGTTCGCCAGCAACGTTAAGCGGGAAATGGAGCGCAACTTTGAGCGTTACGCTTTTTTGCGCTGGGGACAAACCGCCTTCAGGAATTTCCGCGTGGTGCCCCCCGGCACCGGTATCTGCCACCAGGTCAATCTGGAATATCTTGGCAAAACGGTCTGGGTCAGTGAATCCGGGGGAACGACGTTCGCTTATCCCGATACGCTGGTCGGTACCGACAGTCATACGACAATGATCAACGGCCTGGCGGTACTCGGCTGGGGGGTCGGCGGGATCGAAGCCGAGGCGGCGATGCTCGGCCAGCCGATCTCAATGCTGCTCCCCGAAGTCGTTGGTTTTCGGCTGAGCGGAGCGCTCAGCGAAGGGGTGACCGCCACCGACCTGGTGCTGACCGTTACCGAGAGGCTGCGCAACTTCGGCGTCGTCGGCAAATTTGTTGAATTTTGCGGACCGGGACTTGATCAATTGCCGCTGGCCGACCGGGCGACGATCGCCAATATGTCCCCGGAGTTCGGTGCGACCTGCGGGTTCTTCCCGATCGATCAGGTGACAATCGACTATCTGCGTTTTACCGGGCGCGACGAGCCGAGTTGCGCACTGGTCGAGGCCTATGCCAAAGAGCAGGGGCTGTGGCGGACGGAGGTCGAACCGGTGTTCACTGACATGCTGGAACTGAATCTGGCCGATGTGACGCCAAGTCTGGCCGGGCCGAAACGCCCGCAAGACCGCGTCGATCTGGCGGGTCTGCGGTCAGCATTTGACGCGATCATCCCTGCCGGTGATATTGACAAGACGTCTCCGGTGGCGGGAGCGGACTATGCGCTCCGGCAAGGGGATGTTGTCATCGCCGCGATCACCTCCTGTACCAATACCTCAAACCCGGCGGTAATGATGGCCGCCGGGCTGGTGGCAAAAAAAGCGCTCGCAAAAGGGCTGCTGACCAAACCGTGGGTTAAAACCTCGCTGGCGCCCGGTTCGAAGGTGGTCACCGCTTATCTCGCTGGCGCCGGATTACAGGAACCGCTCAATACCCTCGGTTTTCATCTCGTCGGGTACGGCTGCACCACCTGTATCGGCAACTCCGGGCCGTTGGACGAACCGGTCGCCGCTGCGATTGACGCCGCCGGGCTGACGGTGTCGTCGGTGCTATCCGGTAACCGCAACTTTGAAGGACGCATCCATCCGTTGACCAAGGCCAACTGGCTGGCGTCACCGCCGCTGGTGGTCGCCTACGCCCTTGCCGGAACCACCCGCATCGACCTGAGTCGTGAACCGCTCGGCATCGGGTCCGACGGCAACCCGGTCTTTCTGAAAGATATCTGGCCCACTAACGCCGAGGTGTCGCAAATGGTCGCCCGAGTGTCGGCGCAGATGTTTCACAACGAGTATGCTGACGTTTCTCAGGGGGACGAGGCGTGGCGCAATCTGCCGATCCCGGCCGGTCAAACCTACGCCTGGGATGAGTCGTCGACCTATGTCAAGGAACCGGGTTTTTTTGCGGTGCGCGAAAAGCTGGCGGCAGGGTTGGAAGGGTTCGCGGGCGCCCGGATCCTGGTGCTGCTCGGCGATTCGATCACCACCGATCATATCTCCCCGGCGGGGTCGATCAAGGCGGACACCCCCGCCGGACGTTATCTTCTCGATCATGGCATCGCCGAGACCGATTTCAACTCCTACGGTTCACGGCGTGGCAACCATGAGGTGATGATGCGCGGCACCTTCGCCAACATCCGCCTGCGCAACGCCATGGTCCCCGGTACCGAAGGCGGCTTTACCCGCCTGATGCCGGACGGCAAGGTCATGTCGATCTTTGACGCGGCGCTGCGCTATGCAGAAAGTGCCACACCGCTGGTGATCTTTGCCGGCAAGGAGTACGGCACCGGATCGAGTCGCGACTGGGCCGCCAAGGGGACTCTGCTCCTTGGCGTGCGCGTGGTGATTGCCGAAAGTTTCGAGCGCATTCACCGTTCCAACCTGATCGGCATGGGGGTGCTGCCGTTGCAGTTCAAGGCTGGAGAGAGTCGCCTGACGCTGGGGCTGGAGGGCACGGAGGTTGTCAGCCTGAGAGCGGCAGCGGAGCTGGTGCCGGGGCAGGATGTCACATTGACGATCAAGCATGAAAGCGGATCATCCCGCGACGTTGTGGTGACCAGTCGGCTCGATACCGCCAATGAAGTCGAGTATTTCCGCAACGGCGGGATTCTCAATTATGTGCTGCGGCAGATGGTGGAGGGGGCGCGAGAATAATGTTTCACCACGAAGAGCACGAAGGTCACGAAGAAAATCTATTGTAAGGGTCTCTCCGTGCGCTTCGTGATCTTCGTGGTGATGCAGCCTTTGGTGGTCGATGGAAGACCCTTTCGCGGCTGAAAGCCGCTCCCACAAGGGCAAAGCCATTTCCACAGGGGCGGGGCGGCAATGATGGTCTTGCTGTTGTGGGAGCGACATCCTGTCGCGAAGTTTTCGATGGTAGTTGGCCGCCCCTTCGCGGCTGAAAGCCGCTCCCACAAAGGAAAGCAACTCCCACTGGGGCGGGGCGGCAATGATGATAATGCTGTTGTGGGAGCGACATCCTGTCGCGAAGGTTTTGGTAGTCCTGGCGGTTTCCCCACCTTTTTCTTGTTCTGTGAACGAGAATCGTTTAAAATCACCTTTCATGTTTGTCCCCGTGAGGAGGTTCCCGATGCGCCGCTGTCTGTGCTTTTTCCTGCTTGTTCTGCTGCTGTCCCCCCCCCTGTTGTTTGCCAATGACCTGTGTGGCCTGGCTGATGCCGTGACCGACAAAGCGGTCAAGGCGTTTGAGGCTGATCGTGCCGAGGGGTTGAAATTGTTTCTCAAGGCCAGTGAGCTGTGCGGCGAAAAGGCCGATATCGCCTATAACCTCGGCGTGGCCTACTACCGTTACGGGCGGCTGGTCGAAGCGCGGGATGCCCTCGGCAAAGCTGTTGCCAAAGACGGCAGCAACGCCGCCGCGCTCAACAATCTGGCCCAGGTGCTGCTTGAACTGCGGCAGGACGAAACTAAAGCCCTTGCTTATGCAGAGAAAGCGGCGCGTTCTTCGAGTGACCCGGCGGTGACCGACACCCTGGCTCGCGCCCGTTACGCCAACGGCAACGAGGTTGATGCCCTCAAGGGACTGCACACCGCTTTGGCTAAACAGTCGCACCAGGATTTGCAGGCCAGTTATGACGAACTGCTCGACCGCTATCTGGCGACGCAGGTCGAAGCGGCGCAGTCCGGGAAACGGCAGCAGGCGTTGAGCACCCTTGCCCGACTCGATTTTGAAGCCAGGGCGGCTTACACCCGCATTCAGTTGCTGGCCCTTGCCGGACAGGGGGAAGACGCCCTCAAGGCGGTGGCCAGCGCCCAACGTCAGTTCCCGAACGACAAAGCTTTACGCAACGCCACCGACGCAGTCGGCAACCAGGTCGCCGGTGGGCTTTACCAGCAGTTCCAGTCCGGCCAGACCGCCGCGGCGGTCTCTCACGCCAAAAAACTTGCCGAAGCTTATCCGCAGATTTCAGCCCTGAAACAGGCTTATGACAAACTCTTTGAAGCGATGCTCGCCGATGCCTCGACCATCGCCGTTCCCGAGGCCGTGGCGCGAACCCGGCAGCCGGTCGGCGGCGGGCGCACCGCGCAACTGTTGGCCGGCATGGCCGGCGGCACGGCCCCCGACGCCAGCGAGGTCGATTTGACCGTTGATGTCGACCAGAACATCCCCAAGGGCAAGAAGGCAGGCAAGTACGATGTTGCCGTGGTGATCGGCAATCGCACCTACGGGGTCGGCGGCGTGCCCAACGTAGATTTTGCGTGGCGCGATGCCCGCACCATGCGTCAGTATCTGACCACCACCATGGGGTTTGATCCCGGCATGATCATCTATGAAGAGGATGCCGGTTACGCCAAATTCAACGAAATTTTCGGCAACGAGCGTGATCATCGGGGCAAACTGCATAATTTCGTCAAGGACGGCCAGTCGCGCGTCTTTGTTTTCTATGTCGGTCACGGCGCGCCCGATCTCGACAGCGGCGACGCCTACTTCGTGCCGGTCGACGCCAACCCGCAGTTTCTCAAGACCAGCGGCTACCGGGTGCAGACCTTTTACGACAACCTCGCCAAACTCCCGGCCCAGGACGTCACCGTGGTCCTCGACGCCTGTTTCTCTGGCAACTCGGCCAGTGGTCTTCTGTTTCAAGGGGTCAGCTCGATCACCCTGCGCACCCGACCACAGGTCGCCAAGCCGTCCGCTGCGGTGGTTTTTGCCAGCGCCGCCGATGATCAGGTGTCAACCTGGTACCCGGAGAAACGCCACAGCCTCTTTACCTACTACTTCCTCAAGGGGTTGCAGGGCGAAGCTGACAGCAGTGGCGACAAAAAGATCACCGTGGCCGAGATGGAGGCCTACCTCAACGAGAACGTCACCTGGATGGCAAAAAAGCTCAAAGGCACCACCCAGCAACCGCAGGTGTCGGGACACCGTCAGCAGGTGCTGGCGGTGCTGAAGTAGGTTCAGTTTCTAACCGGAAACATCCTCTGTGTAGGAGCGGGCTGCGATGATGGTGTTTTTTGTGGGAGCGACATCCTGTCGCGAAGCTTTTGGTGGTAGCTGGAAGACTCTTCGCGGCTGAAAGCCGCTCCCACAGAGACAAACTCCAGCTTCCCTCTTGTTTAGGTGATGATGCTATGTAAAGGAGAGGCAATGCGTGTTTTAACTTTCTGTGCTCTATGGATGACCGGCTTGTTGGTGGCCCAGCCGGCACAGGCGTGGTTTATCAAGGATTTTCGCACCAGCAGACAACCGGCCAGCCGCTCCGGTGGCAGTGTCAGCGGTGGCGGCAGTTGGACCGAGTCGCTGACCGGGATGGCGTTTGTCCGCGTGCCGGGCGGCTGTTTTCAAATGGGGAGTCCCTCAAGCGAAAAAGATCGTAGCAGTCACGAGGGGCCGGTGCACGAGGTGTGTGTGGATGATTTCTCGATGGGCAAGTTTGAGGTGACCAATGCACAGTATCGCAAATACAAATCCGGGCACACCAGCACGGACTACGAAGGAAATAGTCTGAACGGCGATGATCAGCCAGCAGTCTATGTCAGCTGGGAAGATGCGACCGAGTACGCCAAGTGGTTGTCGCGTCAGACCGGCAAGAGCTTCCGTTTGCCGACCGAGGCGGAGTGGGAATATGCGGCCCGTGCCGGGACCCGAACGGCACGCTGGTGGGGTGAAAGTCCGGATCAGGCCTGTCGCAATGCGAATGTAGCTGACCAAAGTGCGAAAAGAAAATGGTCGAACTGGACAGTTCACAACTGCGATGACGGTTATGCAGTAACAGCCCCGGTGGGACGTTTTGCAGCCAATGCGTTTGGTTTGCACGACATGCTTGGCAATGTATGGGAGTGGTGCCAGGACTGGTACGACAGCGGCTATTATGCTAAAAGTCCCAGGCAGAATCCGCAGGGTCCGTCGGGCGGGTCGTACCGCGTCGGACGCGGCGGCAGCTGGAACAACGACCCGAGGCACGTGCGCTCGGCGAGCCGGAGCGGGAACGATCCGGGCGACCGCTACGACGGCCTGGGTTTCCGCCTTGTCACTCAAGACCGGGGTTAGGTGGAGGTGTGATTGGAGGCGCTGGCAGCGCGTGGCGGAGCCGCGCTGACGGGCGCTGGAAATGACACCGGAACCTGAAATTTTTTTGTTTTGTGGGAGCGGCTTTCAGCCGCGAAGGTTTTGGTGGTAGCTGGAAACCCCTTCGCGGCTGGAAGCCGCTCCCACAGGGGCAAAGCCATTCCCACAGAGACGGGGCGGGGCAGCGATGATGGTCTTGCTGTTGTGGGAGCGACATCCTGTCGCGAAGCCCTTGGTGGCAGCTGGAAACCCCTTCGCGGCTGAAAGCCGCTCCCACAAAGGCGGGGCTGAGCGCAAGATAAATCAACAATGGAGGGAACTTGGACAATCAAATATTGACAACACATTCCCGTTCCCATGCCTTGCGCAAAGGACGTGTCTCCCTCGCAAAAAACCTCTATCTGCTGACCTCGACCACCCATAATCGCCAGCCAGTTTTCCATGATTTAACCGCCTGTCGTATCTGTATCAACGCATTGCGATTTCAGCAAGAACAAGGACGTGCAGTCACATTGGCCTTTGTCTTGATGCCAGATCATCTGCATTGGTTGATTTCGTTGGAGCAGGGTACGCTTGCCCAGTTGATGCAATCGGTCAAAACATTTACCTCTCGTCAGATTAATCTTCAGCGAGGGGGGTCTGGTTCGTTATGGCAACCTGGATATCATGACCGGGCGTTGCGCAAAGATGAAGATGTTCAGTCAGCTGCCGGATATCTGGTAACCAATCCGGTGCGAGCAGGACTGGTAGCGAAAGTGTGGGATTATTCACATTGGGATTCGGTGTGGATTTAAATCAAAATCTTTCGCGGCTGGAAGCCGCTTCCACGGGAGCTGGGCTGCGATGATGGTATTGATGTTGTGGGAGCGACATCCTGTCGCGAAGTTTTTGGTGGCAACTGGAAGACCCTTTCGCGGCTGAAAGCCGCTCCCACAAAGGAAAGCCGCTCCCACAAAGGAAAGCCGCTCCCACAAAGGAAAGCCGCTCCCACAAAGGAAAGCCGCTCCCACAAAGGAAAGCCGCTCCCACAAAGGAAAGCCGCTCCCACAGAGACAGGGGCGGGCAGCGATGATGATATTTATTGTAGGAGCGACATCCTGTCGCGAAGCTTTGGCTATTGCGGTGAAAACTTACGAACGCATATTTTCAAATTGCAGTTCAATGCCCAGATCTTTCCCCTTGAGCAGCTGAATCACTTCCTGGAGATCGTCGATCTTTTTGCCGGTGACGCGCACCTGATCGTCCATGATCTGCGCCTGTACCTTGAGTTTGCTCTCCTTGATTTCTTTGATGACCTCTTTTGCTTTTTCCTTGCTGATCCCCTGTACCAGCGCTGCCTTCTGACGCACCGCACCCATCGAGGCGGGTTCTTCCTTGCCGTAGTCAAAACAGCGTGTCGAGACGCCCCGTTTGACCAGTTTACTGATCAGGATATCCTTGATCGCGGTCAGTTTGTAATCATCGGCAGCGAGGATCGTCAGTCCGTCTTTGCCGAGGGCGATTTCATTGTGCGTGCCTTTAAAATCGTAGCGCTGTTCAACTTCCTTGATCGCCTGATTGACGGCGTTGTCGACTTCCTGCATGTTGACTTTTGATACAATGTCGAAACTGGGCATGCTGCCTTCTCCTTCTGTGTCACACTCTTGCCGTAGTCCAAAAATCCTATTCCTGTTCGTATTCGCCGCGCGTCAAGCTGAAATTGTGGCGGTACTGCATGATACTCTGCACGGCGATTTTGATGATACTGGCGACCGGCACGCCGATAATCATGCCGATGACGCCGGACAATTTGCCCCCCATGATGATCGCAACAATAACGATGAACGGGTGCAGATTGGAAACCCGCGAAATAAATATCGGGATGAGGATAAAGCTGTCGACAATGATCTGGGCGATGAGGATGTAGACGCAGACAATCCACCAGAACTCGCCGCCGACGCCGAGATCGGCAAAAGCGATCAGAATGCCGGGGACCATGCCAATGATCGGGCCGACGTAGGGGATCAGATTGGTGATGCCGGCGAAGGCGCCGAGGAGCGGGGCGTAACGGATATCGGTCATACTCAGTCCAATAGCGACGACCAGTCCGACGATGAAGGCTTCGATGATCCGCCCGCGAATGAACTCGGAGAGCTGACGACTGATCAGAAACGAGAGGTCGTGCGCCATTTCAAAATGACGGTTGGGGGTCAGCGCCACGCATTTGCGGATGGTGGCGTGGCCGTCGCGTAAAAAAAAGAACGAAAAGAGTGGCACCAGAATCATCAGACTGCCGATGAGCATCGCCGATTTCGGTGTTTCAATCAGGATGTCGGCAGCGATCTTCTGCGCCAATGCTTTGGCTTTTCCGGGCAGATCGTATTCAGTGACGTAGGGGGCCTTGTTGATCAGATAGCTTTGCAGTTCATTCACCAGACCGGTAATTTTTCCGGTGTAGCGGGGAAGATCGGTTTTGAGTGAAGACCACATTCCGTCGAGGTAGGGAATCAGCCAGAATGCCAGTAACGTTGCGATGATTGCAATCAGTATGTAGACAAAGAATATGCCAAGGGTGCGATTGAAGCCTTTGCGTTCAAAGTAACGGACCGGTGGGTCGAGTAAAAAAGTCAGGATGAGCGACAACAGGACCGGCAGGAAGAGACCCGCCGTCGCGGTCCTGAGCAAATTGATAATGTTGGTGGCCGAGGTATAGAGCGACAAGCCGGTCGCCAGTGACAGCGTCATGACCAGATAAAAGATAATCAGTTGTGCGCGGGTGAACCCTTTGCGCGAGCTGCTGTTCGGTAGGCTACTCATCATGGCGGTTCACAGTTTCAAGCTCGGTTTTGAGCCGAATGATTTCGGTATTCGAGGCGAGCAGTCGTTCACTCATGATGCGGGTGAGCATCATCAGGATCTTGTTGGCGATGTCGGCCTGTTTCTGAACCATTTCGAGCAGGTCGGCACGGAACAGACCGATCAGTACACTTTGTTCGAGGGTTCGGACGCAAGCGGTGCGGGCGGCGGGAGCAGTCAAGGTCGTTTCGCCGAAAAAATCGCCCGGCCCAAGGACCGCCAGCTCCTCTTCCTCTTTGTTGATATTGCGTGAGAAAACCTGCACTTTTCCCGAGCGGATGACGTACATGCCCGAGCCGGGATCGCCCTGCTCGAAAACGGTTTCAAACGGGGCGTAGTCACGGGCGTGCATCAGCCGTTCGAGCTGATTCAGCTCCTTGGGGCTCAGTTCCGCGAAAACCGGCACAGTGCCAAGAAAAAAAGCCAGTGATTCTTCCTGCTTTTTTTTCGAGAAAATATTGCTCCACAGTGGGTTCAAGGCAAATCCTCCATCAGAATGATCAATTAACTACTCGCCATTGAGAGCCTGGATGACAAGGTCAGGCAATGGTTTGTTGATAATGTAGTTACTGAAAGTAACTTCGATGCGCTCGTTGCGATCCGGGGTGCGGATGTTGCGCACCTGCCTCCCCGGCACCAAAAACCCGCCGACAGTGACAAACTCGGTGGTCAGACGGGTATCGACGCCGCCGTCCGCGGTGGTGAGATGAACCTCCGTGGGGAGCAGATTCCCGGCGATTTCAAGATGACGCAGCTGAAAATTCAGCCGCGACTTCCCGGTGGAGACGATTTCCATCCGGCGCAGAATGTTGCGGTCCGGGTCGATGTCGAAAACCAGTTCGCTGATATTTGTCCGCGGGAGTGGCAACCCCTCGGTGTAGAATGCGTTGCCCACATCGACGGCGTCGCGGAATAGTGCGGTGATGGAGATGGTCCGGTCGTTGCCGATGCGTGTTTCGAAGGTTTTGATTTCTGCTTTTTGCAGCAGCGCGGCACGCTTGCTCGCACTCTTTGCCGACAGCACGAGAGTGCCCGGATCGATGGCAAATTCACCCGAAAAGTAACGAATCATTTCGCTGATGGTGGGAAAGACCGTTTGAGTTGTCGGCAGGATGACGGTGCGCCCGCTCGCGCGGCTCCAGAATTTGCGCAGCTCCGGCACCTGTGGCCGGGGAGTATCGGCGGGCATGTTGGCCGTCATGCGGGCGATCATGACCCCGACCTGATCGGTATTGACGGTTGCCTGATAGCTGTCGAGTCCCTTTTGGCCGATGGCGTAGTGTTTCGCGACCCTTTCGAGCAGGGTCGGGTCGGCAAACGCAAGGAGGGGCGTCAACAACAGACAACAGATCAGGTAAAACGCAATTCGCAACATTTGCTTGGCGTCCTCCAGCGAGGGATAGTTTGATGGCGTCGCAAAAAGTCCGCCCTACGGCGTTACGCTGGTTTTTCAGGACCTCGACCTACCTGATGTAGGCCTTCGCCCCTGAAAAACCACCAAGCCTTGTAGAACGAAATTTTTGCTTAGCCACTTAATTCTTTTTTGCGAGTGCAACATAGTTTGAGACGAAACACGCCTATTATAGCGGATGTCCTGGAAACGACAAGGACTATTTAGTCGCAATCACGAGGTGTTGACAGGTGCCGCAAGGGGTTGTTATCTTCGCTTAACGAACGTAGTTGCGCTTATGGAGTACGATGGATTTTCAATCCAGCAAATACCCGGCAGCACCGGGGGTTTATCTGATGCGGGGCAGCGACGGGCAAGTGCTTTATGTCGGCAAGGCGAAGCGGCTGCGCAATCGTTTGCGGGGTTATTTTTCCGCGGCAGGCGACGGACGCGGCCATATTCGTTTTCTGATGGCGCGGGTTGCAACGATCGACACCATTGTGACCGATACCGAGAAAGAGGCGCTGATCCTTGAAAACCTCCTCATCAAGGAACATCGCCCGCGCTACAACATCGATCTGCGTGATGACAAAACCTACCTGTCGCTGCGCATCGACCTGAACGAGGAATTCCCCACGGTCAACCTGACCCGGCGGGTGGTTAATGACGGAGCGCTCTATTTTGGTCCGTATTCCTCTAGCGGGGCGATTCGCTCCACCCTGAAGACTCTGCGCCAGGTCTTTCCGCTGCGCCAGCATGATCTGGCGACCTGTCGACGGCGCGGGCGTCCCTGTCTTTATTTTCAACTCGGGCAGTGCAGTGGCCCCTGTCACGGCAAAATTTCTGTGCCGGATTACCGCAAGCTGGTCGACGGGGTGATCGCACTGCTCGGTGGTCGGGAAAGTGAAGTGCTGGCCGATTTACAGCGGCGGATGACGCGTGCCGCGCAGGAGCTGCGCTATGAGGATGCCGGGGCGTTGCGTGATCAGATGCGGGCGATCAACAAATCGGTTGAACAACAGAAGGTGGTGATTGCCGCTGGCGGTGATCGCGATGTGGTCGGACTGCATCGTGAAGGGGGGGAGGTGGAGATTGCGCTACTCTGTGTTCGTCAGGGAAAGTTGCTCGACCGGCGTGATTTTAATCTTGACTGGCGACTCGATGAGGATGAACTGCTCTCCTCCTTTCTGCGCGAATTCTACGCACGGGAGGTCGTGATTCCCGGCGAGATTTTGCTGCCCTTTCTCCCTTCCGACGGCGCCACACTGGGCGAATGGTTGTCGGAACGTCGCGGGCACAAGGTCACTCTTGTGGCCCCGCAACGTGGCCCGCGGGTCGAACTGGTGAGGCTGGCAGCGCGCAATGCCAGCGAGGCGCAGCGCGAACGCGGCAGTCGTCGCGCGGCACGTACCACGCTGCTGAACGATCTGGCGGCCCGTTTTCATCTCTCTGCGCCGCCAACGCGCATCGAGTGTTTTGATATCTCCACTATTCAGGGTAGTTTCACTGTTGGCAGCATGGCGGTGGTTATCAATGGTGAGCCGGAAAAAAGCGCCTATCGTCATTATCGCATCCGTGAGAGCGGTGGCGCCGATGATTTTGCCGCGCTTGGCGAGGTGTTGCGGCGGCGTTTGCGGCGCGGTATTGAAGAAGGTGTGCTCCCCGATCTGGTGTTGATCGACGGCGGCAAGGGGCAGCTCGGTGCGGTCGTTGCGGTGCTTGAAGAACTCGCCCTGCACGGGCGGGTGGCGGTGGTCGGGATGGCCAAGAGTCGGGTGCAGGCCAATGTGCGCGGCAAGGCGGTCGAACGGAGTGAGGAACGGTTTTTTCTCCCCGGCCGCAAAAACCCGGTCACGTTACGTCAGGGCTCAGCGTTGCTTTTTCTCCTCGAACGACTCCGCGATGAAGCTCACCGTTTTGCGATTACGCACCACCGCCAGTTGCGCGGCAAGGCGGCATTGCGATCAACGCTGGAGGATATCCCCGGCGTTGGCGCGGTACGCCGCAAGTTGTTGTTGAAACAGTTCGGCAGCGTCAAGAAAATCCGTGCGGCACAGCTGGCAGAGCTGCTGGCCGTGGCGGGGTTGCCGGAGACGACGGCGCGGGAGGTTTTTGCTTTTTTTCATGATCAGGAAGCTGCAACAGAACAACAAGTGCGTCATTAATGATGCACTCACAAAAAAGAATGAGATGGCTAAGCAAAAATTTCGTCCTCCAAGGCTTGGTGGTTTTTGAGGGGCGAAGGCCTACATCAGGTAGGTCGAGGTCCTGAAAAATCAGCGTAACGACGTAGGGCGGACTTTTTGCGACGCCATCATTAATGACGGAATTTATCTCCCCGAAAATCTTGCAATGCCTGCCGAATTGACGCGAAAGCGATCTTCTCGAAATCGATATCCTCGGGCCTGACCAGGACAACCTCTGCGACATCGTCCGCCGCAACCGGTACGGTGTCTTCTGGCACGCTGGCGGTGAAGATCAAATCAAGGGTGCGGTATTCGATTTCACGATAGTAATAACGATTCTGATAAGAGGCGCAATAACGCGGGGTATCGATGACCATGCCGAGCTCTTCGTGAACTTCGCGGATGATCGCTGCCTCGACGCTTTCGTCGGGGTCGACAAAGCCGCCCGGAAGATCGAGCAGTCCCGCGCCGGGATCGCTTTTGCGCAAGGTCAGCAGAAGTTGGTCGCCGCGGGTGAGGATGACCGCGCAGGCGGCGGCGATATTGTGGTAGTAGACCAGGTCACAGGCCGCGCAGCGCCAGCGGCGGTCATCGAGAAACGTGTAGTTTGCCGAGGTGCAGCGCGGACAGTAACGGATGGCACGGACATCGATGCTCATCCCGGATGGCGTTTCTTCTTGCGATAAACAGTGCCGGTAACGGTCGCGAGCGGTTCGCCATCGCGGGCACCGGCACGGGAAAATGTGTCGCGCACGGTGAATCTCTGACCCGTGTTCATGGGTTGCCTGTTTTTTCCTTCAGGTGGGTTTCGATCTCCCGCATCTGCGCGTTGATGCGCCCGGCGGAGACCGCCATGGCCAGCGCCTGCACGGCGCTGATTTCCTGCTCGGTAATCCCGTTGTCCCTGGCCACGCCAAGGTAGTGCTCCACTCAGGGAAAGCACCCGGCGGTCAAGGCTGCCGCCAGACCGACCAGTGTGGTGGTTTTGACATCGAGCCCGGCGGCGCGGGCGGAATCGTAAAAAGCACGAAAGGTTCGGGCTTGATCGGCCTGGAGCATGACAGTTCTCCCCGGAGTGGATATTGATTTAGCACAGTTGGTAAGGGCCCAGCGGGAACCCGGACTGGGCTGCATTCCTGTCCGGTTGCAATGTTTCAGTATTTATCCGGCGGCGTATTCTTTGTTTTGCGTCCGGCCAGGGTGGTCAAGAGGACACCGATGGTCAGGCCGCAAACGAAGACAAGCAAAAGCAGCAGGGCCTGCGAGAGCGAAACGCTCCACACAAGAAATGTCAGTTCGACGGCGGCGAGATTCTGCATAACGAAGAGCAGCACCACACCAAGCAGGATCAGACTGACGAACAATTTTGTTTGCTTCATGGGTATTTCCTTAAAATGTTGGCAGCAATCATTCTGTTGCATCGCGTAAATTATCCCCGATTCGCCAGGACTATGCAAGAGGCACCTTGGGAAAGGATTGTGGGTCGACAGCATAACCGTTTCCTTCTGTTCAATCTCGGTCAGGTCGCGGTTTATTTGCCGGGTGACTGCTGACCGTTGTTCACTGGGGGGCATTTGTTTTAAAAAAGGCCCCCTCTTTTCTGAAAAACCCTTTAGCTCCCTCCTGAAATCTGCTAAAAGAGGATGGCGTCGCAAAAAGTCCGCGCTACTGCGTTACGCTGGTTTTTCAGGACCTCGACCTACCTGATGCAGGCCTTCGCCCCTGAAAAACCACCAAGCCTTGGAGGACGAAATTTTTGCTTAGCCACCCTTTGAGTTTTTGCGAGTGCATCAAAAGAGGATCACCTTAACTTTTCTACGGAGTCCCTATGGTTAAAATTGCCCCGTCCATCCTGTCTGCCGATTTTTCCCGTCTCGGCGAAGAAATCAAGGCGGTTGAAGCCGCCGGTGCTGATTATATTCATATCGATGTCATGGACGGTCATTTCGTGCCGAACATCACTATCGGTCCGCTTATCGTCAGTGCCGCGCGCAAGGTGACCCGCCTGCCTCTGGATGTTCATCTGATGATCGCGAATCCTGATCGCTATATTCCTGCTTTTGCCGAAGCGGGCGCCGATATCATTGTCGTTCATCAGGAGGCGACGGCACATTTGCACCGCACCGTGCAGTTGATTAAAAGTTGCGGCAAGCGGGCGGGGGTAGCGATCAACCCGGCAACTCCGGTCAGCACGCTAGAGGTGATTCTTGACGATCTGGATCTGGTGTTGGTGATGACCGTGAATCCCGGCTTTGGTGGGCAAAGTTTCATTCCTTCCGGGCTGGAGAAGATTACCGCGCTGCGGGGTGAAATCGACCGGCGTGGTCGATCGATCGAGCTGGAAGTCGACGGCGGGGTCAAGGTCGACAATATCGCTACCATTGCGGCTGCCGGGGCGGATGTTTTTGTGGCCGGGAGTGCGGTGTTCAGTGCGGATGATTATGCCGCCGTGATAAAAGCGCTGCACGACAACGGCACAAGGGGTTAAATCCTTCCACTGGATGACTCCCGGTGCTCCTGGAGGGTTTCTTCCGGGGGGATTTTTCCATTGAATTCAGCGTCCTGGGTGCGTGCCCAGGGGGCTCGGGGGAAATCGCGCCAGGGGGCGATCACCTTGCGCAGCGTCGTTGCCGGAATGACATGCCCGGTGTTCGGTTGGCTGCTGTCGCGGCTGATCGTCATGCCAACCACACGTCCCTGAATATCGAGCAACGGTCCGCCGGAATAACCCGGTTCGAGTGCGGCGCTGATAATGATAATTTCGGTTTGCTGATGCTTTTCCTGCCCCAGATAGCGGGCGGTGGCCACCTCCGGGGTTGCGCCGGGAAAACCGATGGCGTTCAGGATGCTGGCCGACGTAAGGCCACTGTCATCGCCGAATTCGGCGGGTTCCTCATGCCGACGCGGGAAAGACAGGACCGCCAGATCGTATTGCGGGAGTCGTTCCACGACAAAGGCCGTCAACTGGTTGCCGTTACACCACTTTAGCGTCAACCATTCGGCATCTTGTACCACGTGCAGGCTGGTTAGCGCAAAGCCGCGGCGCGAAATAACGAAAGCACTGCCTTGCCCCTGAGCGGAATTGACCCGCGCCAGAAAAGGGAATGCGGCCATCGTCGGTTCCCGGGGCGAGCTGAGTTCGACAGGAATGCGCCCCAATTCGATGCTACTGCGGTTAATGAGGCGCGCTAAAAGTTTGTCGGCCAGGCCGGTCAGGATATCCCATTTTTCAGCGGTTTTCCCCGATGCAAAAAAATCACCAGCGACGTGTTCTTCAAGAGGTATTTTAAGCTCTGCGAATAATGATTGTCGCTGACCATTGTCATCAAAAAGAACCGCACTCAAGGTTGCTTCGGAACGCAAGGAAAAGAGGGGTATTTCAGACAGCGCGGTCCAGAAACTGCTCCGGGCAGTCAACCGGGGGCTGTCATCCGCCGCGACCGGGACGTAGGCGAATTTGATGTCGACAGCAATCAGCAGGCTGTTTTTTTTACCGTTGTCACGCAATTGCCACAGCGCGGCATCCGGGGCCGTCGGGAACAGGCGGAAGGTGAGGTTCGGGCGCATACGCCGCAGCCGTTCGGCAAGCGTATCACCGAAATCCGCCGCGCGCTGATGGAAAAAACGGTTGAGTGAGGCAACGCTTTCCGGTCGCCAGCGCAGCTCGTCATGGATCAGCGTGTCGATGCTGACACTCAGCCAGGCGTGGTCGATGCTGGTCGCCTGGACGAGCGGGGCAAAGAGCAGCAACAGGGCGCATACCAGCACGACAACCGCCATCGGCAGCCGGGGGAAGCGCTTTATTTTTATTGTGGAATATGGCATAACGGATGACATTCCGCGAGAATATCTGATTTGAAAGCATTTGTCACATGAGTTTATTAAATTTTTCTCCTCGTAGTGTTGAATTCCTTGAACGGCTCAATACCCAGGTGATCGTCGGCGACGGCGCGATGGGGACATTGCTGTACAGTCGCGGTGTGCCGCTTGACGTTAATTTTGAACAACTTAACCTGCGCGATCCGCACCTGGTGCGGCGCGCCCACGAAGATTACCTGGCTGCCGGGGCGCAGCTTATCGAGACCAATACCTTTGGTGCCAACCGGCTGCGTCTGCTGGCCAGTGGCCTGGCGGAGCAGACCGTTGAAATCAATCGGGTCGGTGCTGCCCTGGCGCGTCAGGCGGCGGGAGAGCACCGTTTTGTTGCTGGTTCCGTCGGCCCGCTGCCGCGCCTGCGTGAGGATGATGACGAAACGGTTGGCGACCGTACGCAGGAGGTGCTGCGCGAGCAGATGACGGCTTTGGCTGACGGCGGCATCGATCTTTTTCTGCTGGAAACATTTGCCAAGCTTGAAGATCTTGAAACCGCGCTGGCGATTGCCCATGAACTTGGCTTGCCGGCGGTGGCGCAACTGGCGTTTCTTGAAGCGGGACGCACGCGCGACGGGGTGACAGCGACTGCCGCCGCACGCGCCTTGAGCGCTGCCGGAGCGGCGGTGATCGGGGCTAATTGTGGATCCGGCCCACAGGGGATCATCCGCGTGGTGGAGGATCTTGCGGCGGCGTGCACCTTGCCTTTGTCGGCTTTTCCAAACTCCGGTTTTCCGCAATATGTCGACGGTCGCAATATTTATCTGGCGACGCCCGAATATTTCGCGGCCCGCGGTCGTGATCTGGTCGCCCACGGCGTGGCCCTGATCGGCGGGTGTTGCGGCACAACCCCCGCGCATATTGCCGCCCTGGCCACTGCGGTTGCCGCGCTGACACCGCTGCGGACGCAGGTTGCGCGCCTGCCGGTAGAGCGGAGTGCGGCACCGGTTGCCGTTGCACCGGTTGAGCCCCGACGCAACTTTCTTGCGGCGTGGGGAGAGCGCCCCGTGGTGACGGTGGAGCTCGACCCGCCGCGCGGTCTCGATTGTCACAAGGTTCTTGCCGGCGCACAACTGCTCGCTGACGCAGGGGTTGATGCGATCAGTATTGCGGAAAATCCGCTGGCGCGGATTCGCCTTGGCAATATTGCTCTGGCGCGGGAAATTCAGCAGCGCTGCAAGGTCGAAACGATCGTCCATATCACCGGTCGCGACCGCAACCTGATTGGCCTGCACGCCGACCTGATGGGGGCACATCTGCTCGGTCTGCGCAATATTCTGGCGGTCACCGGTGATCCGGTTGCCGTCGGTGGCGAAGCAGGCGCAACCGGCGTTTTTGACCTCAATTCGGTCGGCTTGCTCGAATTACTCGCTGCGCTCAATAATGGCTGTGACCTGATGGGAAACACCCTTGGGGGGCGAACCAGTTTCCAGCCTGGCGCGGCGTTCAATCCCAATCCGGAAAATCTTGCCGGACAACTGCACAAGCTGAAGAAAAAAGTTGCCGCCGGAGCGCGTTACATCCAGACCCAGCCGGTCTATTCGATTGCAGTTCTCGACCGGTTGCTTGCTGCCACTGAACCGTTTGCTATTCCGGTGCTGGTTGGTATCTTGCCGCTGGTCAGCGAGCGCAATGCCGAGTTTCTGCATAATGAAGTGCCGGGAATCACCCTGCCTGACGAGATTCGCGGGCGGATGCGTGGAACGTCCGGTGCGGTCGGGGTCGCCATGGGGATGCGTATCGCGCGGGAGTTGATCGCTGCTGCGCACGGGCGCGTGGGCGGCTTCTATCTGATGCCGCCTTTCGGGCGGGTTGAGCTGGCACTGGAATTGTTGGAAATGATTCGTGCCCAGGCACAGGTTGGCTGAAGCTGTTGCGCGGCGTAGCGCAGAAAATTGCAGGATGGAGGTCAACGATGCGTTGGTGCTTACGGTTTTTGGCGATGGTGGGGCTGCTGGTTCTGTGCGGCTGCGCATTGCTGGATTCAAACCAGACCGATTTGCAATCGAGCGCTGACGATTTTTGTCAGCGGCTGCGCTGGGCTGATTATCAGGGTGCGGTGCGGCATGTTGCCGCACGACGGCAGGAGACGTTTCAAACCGCCGTGGTCGCGCCGGGACAGGACCTGAAAATGGTCGAGGTCCATTTTGAAAAAGCGGGGCCAGCGGGGCGCGATGGTCGGCGGCCAATGACCCTGGTGATGGAATACTACCGGCTGCCCTCCACCGGGATTCGCACGGCCCGGATCGATCTGGAGTGGATCTATCTCGATTATGGTTGGACGCGCCCCGGAATCTGGCTGATCGATAGTGATTTCAGTCCTTTGCGGTAATTTTCCACGTTGTATCCGCTGCGCCGGAACGGTTAGAAATACTCAAGTTTTCCCTTGATTTACGCGCGGCGGTTGTGCTATTAAGCTGCATACTGTATACAGCCTGACGGGGTTGCGTAAGCGCTGAAGAACAAACCAACAGCGTTATTCTTCACGGAAGATTCCGTCTTTTTTTTTACGCTTGGTTCGCAGACGGCAACAAGAGGAGGTCAACTTGGCTGAGGTCGTTTTTTCCAGCTGGGGAAGAAATATTGTTGATAACCGCGCCGGTGGCGACGCTGACCTGGCGTCATTGAAGGTTCGTTTGCCCGAGAGCTATCTCACCGAGGGCAAGGTCGGCGCGTTTATTGGTTGGGATGGTCTGGTGGTCATGGATAAAACCACTGATGTCGTGACTCTGGTTGCCGCGTACATGCAGCGGGTGCAGGAGAATTACTGCTGCGCCAAGTGCTCGCCCGGAAGAAAAGGGACGCGGGTTTTGCAGGACACGCTGAAGCGGATCATCTCCGGGCAGGGGAAGGAACAGGATCTCGATGCGCTTGAAGCAGCGGCTACATTGCTGGAACATTGCAAGTGCACGCTCTGCATGACATCGGCGGTGCCGGTACGCGATTCGCTGAAATATTTCCGTGACGACTATCGTGCCTACCTCCGTGGCGAACGCAGCTCCACCCCGGCCAAGGCGTATCGCGGCAAATTGACTGCGCCGTGCATTGACAAATGTCCCGCACATATCGATATCCCTTCCTACATCGAAGAAATCAAGGAATACCGCCATGTTGAAGCCCTCGGCAGCATTCGGCGCAACATGCCGATTCCGGCAGTTTGCGGTCGGGTCTGCCCGCATCCGTGCGAGACGGCTTGTCGGCGTGCGCTGGTCGATGAGCCGGTCAGCATCATGGTCCTCAAGCGGGTTGCTTCCGACCACGAGTGGATGCACCATCATCAACCACCGATGGCGCCGAAAAACCCGACCGGGAAAAAGGTGATAGTGGTTGGCGCTGGACCAGCTGGCTTGACCTGTGCCTACTATCTCGCCCTTGAAGGGCATAAAGTCAAAATTATCGATATGCTTACCGAGCCCGGCGGCACCGTCGCGGTTGGAATTCCTGACTACCGGATGCCGCGTCCGCTGTTGCAGCGCGAGGCTGACATTATCAGCGCGCTGGGGGTCGAGATTGAGTATGGTGTCAAACTCGGACGGGATGTTTCCCTGCGGGAGCTCAAGGCGCAGTACGATGCCATCTTCCTCGGTACTGGCGCGTTCAAATCGAAGCCGATGGGGGTCGAGGGCGAAGACCAGGGTTACGAAGGCTTTTCCGAAGGCGGTATCCATTATCTGCGTGCGGTCGCTCTGGGTGAGGGGATGGTCACGTCGAAGCGGGTCATCGTTGTCGGTGGCGGCAATACCGCAATTGACTGCGTGCGGGTCGCCCTGCGCGAAGGAGCGGAGGCGTCGATTCTGGTCTACCGCCGGACACGGAAGGAAATGCCGGCCGAGTCGTACGAAGTTGATGATGCCGAAGAAGAGAATGTCCAGTTTGAGTTTCTGCGTAACCCGACCCGGCTGATCACTGAAAACAACAAGGTGGTGGGGGTCGAGGTGATCAAGATGGAACTTGGCGAGCCGGATGACTCGGGACGACGGCGTCCGCAGGAAGTTCCCGGCAGTGAATATGTCATTCCCTGTGATCTGGTTATTCCGGCGATCGGTCAGGACCCTGACCTCTCCTATCTGGAAGATGGCGATTGCGGCATCAACCAGACCCGCTGGAACAGCATTGTGACCAAGGGCGGGACGATGATGACTGACAACGAAGGTGTCTTTGCTGGCGGTGATTGCGAGTACGGAGCCATGACTGTCGTTGTTGCGGTCGGTCACGGTCGCCGTGCAGCGCGGGCAATGCATCGCTACCTCACCGAGGGGAAAGCGTATCTCGATGAAGAAGACGCCATGGAAGACGTGATCAACAATCTTGGTGTGTTCGACAAGAATGAGCAGATTGGCATTCTCGGTGGGCTACATCGTCAGCATCAGCCAAAGGTTACTGGTGCCGAACGGGCGCAAAATTACGACGAGATTGAATTGGCCATGCCGGAAAGCCAGGCGGTGCGCGAAGCTGAGCGATGCCTGCGCTGCTACCGGGTGGGAATGGTTGCGGTTAACGACTGAAAGGTCGGTCGCGATCAGATCGAGACGACGGGAAGTTTCATAATACAATAACGGTCGATACGGCTGTAAAGCGTTATCGACCGTTATTCAACGTTTGAGGTGAGACACCGATGATCAAGCTGACCATCGACGGAAAAGCTGTTGAGGTTGCCGCTGGAGCGACTATTCTGGAAGCTGCTGAAAAAGTGGGAGTTCGGATTCCGACTCTGTGCTTTTTGAAGAAGGTTTCGCCGACCGGCGCGTGTCGCCTTTGCGTGGTCAAAATCGACGGGGTTGACAAACCGATGACCGCCTGCAACACGCCGGTGGCTGACGGCATTGTCGTTACCACCCAGTCGGAGCAACTAGCAAAAATTCGCCGCCAGACGATCGAGTTATTGCTGGTGAATCACCCGCTCGATTGCCCGGTGTGCGATGCGGGGGGCGAATGTGAGTTGCAGAATGTCTGCTACGAACATGACGTTGTCTCCCAGCCGTTTGCTGCCGAGGATGTCAGCGCCGCAACGATTGATCACTGGCCGTTGATTCAGCAGGTGCCGAACCGTTGTGTGCTCTGTGAAAAGTGCGTCAAGGTCTGCTACGAAGTGGTTGGCTCCGGGGCACTGTTCATCAACGACAAAGGCGACAAGGCGTTTATCGACAAGGACCTCGACAAGTGCGAATTCTGCGGCAATTGCGTCGCTGTGTGCCCGACCGGCACGATGATTTCCAAAACGTTCAAATTCAAGGCGCGACCGTGGGTGCTGAAAAAAACGCCCTCGGTCTGCACCGCATGCAGCGCCCAATGCCAGATCGACATCAATTCCCGCCAGGGGCAAATTTTGCGTATCACCTCTGACGCCACCACCGTCAACAACGGCAACCTTTGTATTGGCGGATTCTACAGTTACGGTTATTCCAATTCTCCGCAACGGTTGACCGCACCGCTCCTCAAAGTGCAGGGGCGGCAACAGCCGGTTTCGTGGGACGCGGCGTTCGCCGCGACGGTCACCGGACTCAAGCAGGTTGCTCCCGCAGCGGTTGCCGGCCTCGCCTCGCCGCGGCTGACCAACGAAGAAAATTATCTCTTTCAGAAACTCTTCCGCGTTACCCTCGGCAGTAACAATATCGATTCCGAGGCGCGCTTTGGTGCCCTGCGCACTTACCGGACGTTGCGCGCGGCGCTAAATCTTCAAGGGGCCAGTAACCGTTTTGATCGGATCGGTGTCGCTCAGTCGATCCTGGTTTTCGGGTGCGATGTCACTGCCGAGGCTCCGGCGGTTGACTGGCAGATCCAGCAGGCAAATCGCAAACGTGATGCCAAACTGGTCGTCGCCAATATGCGCGCAGTCAAACTGGATCGTCAGGCCAATGCAACGCTGGCCTATCGACCAGGCAGTGGCGCAACCCTGGCGACGGCGCTGACCAAGGTCATCCTTGATCGCGGGCTGGCTGACCAGGATTATCTGCAGCGTTTTGTCGTTAATCTTGATGAGTTGCAGGCCGATCTGGCCAAGGTTGATCTTGACCAGGCCGCCGCCGTAACCGGGATTGCTCGCGAGTTGATCGAAGCAGCGGCCGGCTATTTGGGAAGTGCAGATTCCGTGGCCCTGATCTTTGGTGCCGATGTAAGCAAAGGGCGTGAGGCAGAAGCCACCGTCGCCGCGCTGGCTAATCTGGCGCTGGTTTCAGGTGCACTGCACGGCGATTGCGGCGGTCTCTTTCCGCTCGACGAAAAAGGGAACATGCAGGGGTTGCTCGACATGGGCGTCTGTCCCGAGCTGCTGCCGGGTGGACACGACTACGCTGCCGGTGCGCCGTTCGCCAAGGCCTGGAACGCGACCCTCCCCGCAGGCGGGCGCAACGCCGGGGAAATTCTTGCCGGGATTGAGAGTGGGGAGATCAGGGCACTCTATCTGGCGGCAACCAACCCGCTGGTTTCTTTCCCCGAAAGTGCCCGCTGGCGCAAGGCTTTGGAGAAGATTGACTTTCTCGTTGTACAAGACATTCTCGCGACCGAACTGACGCTAATGGCTGATGTTGTCCTGCCGGGGGCGACGCCGTTTGAGAAGAGTGGCACGGTCACAGCGGCTGATCAACGCATCAATGTGCTGCGCAAAGCGCTCGATCCGGTTGGCGAGGCCCGTGAGGACGGTGCGATTCTGGCTG
Source organism: Desulfuromonadaceae bacterium (assembly GCA_019429445.1). Taxonomy (NCBI): domain Bacteria; kingdom Pseudomonadati; phylum Thermodesulfobacteriota; class Desulfuromonadia; order Desulfuromonadales; family Desulfuromonadaceae; species Desulfuromonadaceae bacterium. Next base: position 11,965 of record JAHYIW010000009.1, on the reverse strand, counting down.
AACTGTATGCCCGGCTGAGTGGTGGCGTGCGACCGGAAATGTCCACCGTGCAACTCGAAATCAAGCAGTTGGCAGGGATTTACAATGACACCTGTTTCGTCACCGATGCGGCGTGTTGGAAAACTTCTTTCAGTCCGGCGGACAAGAGCTTGCGCTATAGCGCTGTTGCCCCGCAAACCGCGCCGACTGATGATTTGCAGTTGTTAAGTGGTAAGATTCTTTTCCACTTTGGCACCACCTCTACCTGCGCACCTGGCCCCAACGAGGTCGCGCCGTGCGGATATATCGAAATGAACGCGGTCGATGCAGACCGTATCGGGGTTAAGGACGGTGATGCGGTTAAAGTTGTTACCACCGTTGGTGAGACAGTCGGTCCGGCACGGGTCAGCAGCAAGGTCCCGGCGGGATTGATTTTCGCTCCTTATCATTTTGCTGATGTAAATATCCAGCAGGTTATCCCTGCCGACACCAATCTGGTTACGGTTCAGGTCACTAAAGGCTGATCTCCCGCAGCTGTTTATGACTCAGCGCCTCGGTATTGCCGGGGCGTTTTTTCATTCGGAGGCATTCTATGCAAACAAGTTTCTGCGATTATGAAGATAAAGTGGTCTATTCGAAAGAGAAGGCCAACAAGGTGGTGCTTCACGAAGGGGTTCATGCCCGGACAACTCTTTGGTGTCTGCTGCCGGGGCAGCATATTCACTCTCACGTTCACGCAGGTGATCATGTCTGGGTGGTGCTCGAAGGGGATGGGTCGTTTCTGAGCGAGGCAGAATCACGAAATGTTACCTCTGGCACGATCCTCCACGCGCCAGCCGGTGAGCCGCACGGCATTGAGAATCGCGGCGACTCCGGGCTGGTTTTTGTCAGCATCTCGGCAGGGTAGGTGCGCGTTTGATGTGAAACAAAAAGGCCTCGACATGATCATGTCGAGGCCTTTGCTTTAATGGTCGTGATAACCGAGAACCACCAGCAGACAACTGCCGTCGGCAATGACGTTCAAGCCGAGTTTTTCGGCGGCGGCGATCGCTGCCGGACTCTGCGCGCCCGGTTGCAGCCAGATGTTTTCAATCCCGTGGGCGGCAGCCTGGGGGATTAGTTGTATGGTGATTGCTGGCGGGGTGATGATCGACAGACTCTTGACATTGGCCGGGAGCTGGTCGATATGCGCAACGCAACGCAGCCCCTCGATTGCGTCGGCAGTGGGGTTGATCGGCGTTACTGGCAGCTGATGCTGCTGGTAACAGCGTAGCACCTTGTTCCCGAATTTGCCGCGATTCGCTGAAGCGCCGGCGACGGCGAAAGCTTCGGCGCTGAAAAATTTGCTGATACGTTCCTCGGTTGTCATCAGAACCTCCGCATGAGTCAGTGGTTGATTCGAGTGCGTCGGCGACTCAGTTGCGGAGCAAGCGGACCGCGTAAAATCCATCCATTCCACCGTGCCGTTGTGGACAGGTTCGCAACGCGCCACATTCATCGATTAAAGTGCTCCAGCCTGTCGGAACAGTGCTGTGCAAATCGACCCGGGAAAATTCCGGATACATGGCCAGAAACAGGGTAACGGTTTCTTCTGTTTCCTCAGCCGTCTGTGTACACACCGAATAAACCAGCGTGCCTCCGGGGCGCAACAGGGGCGCAACCTGAGCGAGAATCATCCGTTGCAACTCCGCCAGGCGCGGGATGTCGTCCGGTTGCCGTCGCCAGCGTCCATCGGGGTTGCGGCGCAATACGCCGAGCGCGCTGCACGGGGCATCGACCAGCACCCGGTCGAAACCGGCCTGCGGCAGAAAGGTTGGCGGGTGAGTCAGATCCCAGACGCGGGCATCAATGCCTGAGCAACCGAGGCGTCGCGCTCCCTCCTTGATCATTTTCACCCGATGCGGGTGCAGATCAAGGGCGGTGATTTGCGCCTGATTGTCGGCCAATGCAGCGATGTGGGTCGTTTTTCCGCCAGGGGCAGCGCAGGCGTCAAGGATCCGTTCCCCCGCTTGCGGGGCGAGCAGGTGCGCAATCAGCATGCTCGCCTCATCCTGAACCTGAAAAGTTCCGGAGGTCAGTGCCGCCGCCGAAATGGCCGCGCGACCACTCAGCGTCACCCCCTCGGGAGCGTAGCCGGTGGCAATGGCCGGATGGTCGGCGGCATGCAGCTGGGCCAGAAATGAGTCACGATCGGTTACCCGTGTGTTCACCCGGAGGGTCAATGGTGCCGCTTCGAGTTGTGCGGCGGCCAGCTGCAATGCCTGATCCGCGCCGAGTTCGTCCAGCCAGCGCTTTGCCAGCCAGCCGGGGAGTGACAGATAGTGGGTCAGGTAGTCGAGCGGCTGCTCCGGCGCAGGCCAGGGAATCTCGGCCTTACGTCGTTCCAGATTGCGCAGCACGCCGTTAATAAATCCGGCGGCGCGCAACAAGCCGACCTTTTTCGCCAGCTCGACAGTGGTATGGACCGCTGCCCGTGGCGGAATGCGATCGAGAATCAGCAATTGATACGTGCCCAACCGCAGCAGATCGAGAACGCCGGGCTCAATCTTGGCCAGCGCCTGCGTGCAGAAATGCGCCAGGGCAAAATCGAGTCGCCCGCGATAACGGCACACCCCGTAGCTCAGTTCCGTTGCCAGGGCCCGGTCGCGTGGGTCAAGATGCGGTTCGGCATTTAATTCGGCGTCCAAAGCCAGGTCGGCGTAGGCATCCGCTTCCTGAACCTTGCGCAAGACATAATAGGCGATACGCCGGGGATCGGGTTGTGACATGAGAGAGTTCCCCAAAAAAAGCGGGGGCGTGAGAGTCACGCCCCCGGAGCTGATTATGCTGCCAGGCCCGTTACGGTTGCATGGTTTCGAGTCGGCGTATGCGTTCCGCGACCGGCGGATGTGTCGAAAAAAGAGTTTTCAGCCCGGCACCGCGCAGCGGGTTGACGATGAACATATGTGCTGTCGCTTCGTTCATCTGCGCCATCGGCATGCGGCTGTTGGCCATCTCCAGTTTACGCAGGGCGTTGGCCAGATTGTGGGGATTGCCACACATCAGCGCGCCGCCGCGATCGGCTTCATACTCGCGCGAACGGGAAATCGCCATCTGGATCAGCATTGCCGCGATCGGTCCGAGGATCATCAGGATGATCAGCGCCACCGGGTTGCCATCCTCCTCATCCCGTCCGCCGCCAAAAATCATTGCCCACTGCGCCATGTGCGACATGTAGGAAATGGCCCCGGCGAACGTTGCGGCAATTGAGCCGATGAGAATATCACGATGCATCACGTGGCTCATCTCGTGGGCCATCACCCCCTTCAGCTCATCACGACTGAGAATCTGCGTAATCCCCTCGGTCGCTGCAACGACCGCATGCTGCGGGTTGCGACCGGTAGCGAAAGCGTTCGGCGTGGGTTGCGGCAGGATGTAGACTTTCGGCATCGGCAAATTGTTGCGGGTGCAGATTTCATGCACGACGTCAAACAACGGACCTTCCTTTACCTCACGACCGCGATACATTTTGATCACGATTTTAGCGGAGAACCAGTAGGAACCGAGGTTCATTGCGCCGGCCAGAATCAGGGCGAAGAGTGCGCCGCTCTGTCCGCCCAGCATGTTCCCAGCCCACACCAGGACCAGTGTCAGCAGCGTCATCAGTGCGGTGGTGCGGATCATATTGATCATGGTTGTTTTATCCTTTGTCAAGTTGTTCATCGGTGCACGGTTACTCTGCTCTGGTGGCTAATATAAGCAGCGACCGGAAAAAAATCAAGAGACGTTGATAATGTGTTCCTGCAATGCGCGCTCAACCTCGTCAAAAACAATCCTGGTGTTAAAGCAGGGGCCGTAAGGACGCCGGTTGAGGACACCGAGTACTGGCAGCGGGTAGGCGTCACGGATACCAGAGGTCAGGTCACGTTCGCAGGCGACGGCGAGAATAAAAAGCGGGCGCTTCTCGACAATAATTTTGCGCGCCAGGGTGCCGCCGGTGGCGACGGCAATGTCGATGTCGTAATGCGCCGCCAGTGCGGTCAGCTCGGAAATATCACATTTGCCGCAGCGGACACATTTGCCCACATCACCGGTAATCTTGATCGCGCAATCGAACAGTTGAATACAGTGGGGGAGCAGAATCAGCGCGCGCTCGGCGGGGACGCGAACTTTTTTTGCGCGCACCAGCTGGTTGTTGAGAACGATAAATGATTGTTGCAGAGTGTCTCGATCAACGCCGACCAGTCGACCGATGGTGATGATTGCCGGAAACAGGTAGCGGATGACAATTCCGCGTAATCGTTCAGAAATAAACAGGTCACGTTCAGTGAGCAGGGTGAGAATCAGCAGCGCCAGTCCGCCGACAATGATAAAAACCAGACAGGCCAGCAGGGTACCAAAGATGGTCGGCAGAATCGGGTGGATCGCATGCAGCCCGACACTCGGCACCCACCAGAGCAGGAAGGTTAAGCCGAGAATCACCCCGCAGGCGAGCATCAACAGTCCGATAAAAAGGCGTTTGCGGGGGCGGTAAGCTGCCTCGGCGGCGCAAACCGTGCCGCTCAGTGGTGCCTTATCTGTCACCAGCGGATCCCAGGCGGGTTCCCGGTGGTAAAGGGTGCCCCTTAACAAATTCAGTCGCCAAAAGCCACTTCTTCCCCGGCAACTGCAAGGTGCCGATACGCAACGCACCTGTCCCGCAGGCGACCACGACTCCGTCCGCCTCCACCGCCAGCACCATTCCGGCTGAGCCGTGGCTGTGTGTCGGCGTGGTTGCGGCCAGTTTCAACACGGTGGTGTCGAGCAACGTATAGGCTCCGGGCCAGGGAGACAACCCGCGCACCTGATTATGAATCGCGGCGGCGCTGCGGCTCCAGTCAATCAACCCGTCTTCCTTTTTCATCAGCGGGGCATAACTGCTCAGCGCATCATCCTGCACCTCGGGGTGCAGTGTCCCCGTGCACAGCTGGCGCAAGGTTTCTTCGAGGACCTCGCGCCCCAGTATGGCCAGCCGGTCGTGCAGTTCCCCGGCTGTTTCGAGAGGGCCGATGGACAACGCCCGTTTGACCAGCATGGCACCGGTATCAAGACCGGCATCCATCTGCATCGTTGTCACCCCGGTTTCAGTTGCACCGTCAACAAGGGCCTGATTGATCGGTGCCGCTCCGCGGTATTTCGGCAGCAGCGAGGCGTGCACATTGATGCAGCCGAAGCGGGGGATATCGAGGACACTTTGCGGGAGAATCTGCCCGTAGGCAACGACCACAATCAGGTCAGGAGCCAGTGCACGCACCACTTCGACCGCGTCGGGACTGCGCAACCGGGTGGGTTGAAAAACCGGGATGGTGTGGCGTTCAGCCAGCAGCTTGACCGGCGGGGGGGTCAGTTGTTTGCCGCGCCCCTTGGGGCGATCCGGCTGGGTGAACACACCGCACACATCAACCCCGGCAGCAATCAGCCCTGCCAGGGCGGCAAGGGCGAAGTCAGGGGTTCCCATAAAGACGACGCGCAGTTCTTCAGGACGGATCAAAGGGATTCCTCCAGCTGAGCGAGAATTTTTTTGTATTTTTTACGGAACAGCGATTTTTTCAATGATGACAGTCGATCAACAAAAAGCATTCCATTGAGATGATCGATTTCGTGCTGGAAGGCCACGGCCAAAAGGCCGTCAGTGGTCAGCTCGTGTTGCTCCCCGGCAAGATCAAGAAAACGTACCGTGATCTCTGCATCGCGTTCGACGCGCGCATAATAGCCGGGGACCGAAAGACACCCTTCCTCTTCAAAGAGTGTCCCGCTGTGCGCAACTATTTCCGGATTGATCGCGGTGTAAAGCTGCCGCGGTTCATCTTTGGGGGTGCAATCAAGGACGATCAAACGACGTGATATCCCCACCTGCGGGGCGGCCAGGCCGACGCCGGGGGCCGCATACATGGTTTCGGCCATGTCGCTTGCCAACGTCCGCAACGCAGCGTCGATTGTGTCGACCGGTTCTGCCACGCGGCTTAACACCGGATCGGGGTAGTGCAATATCTTGAGAAGTGCCATCTTGAAAACTCGTTATCTGTTCTGGAATAAAAAATGTAACTGTTCAGCTCTTTCGTAGGAGCGGCTTTAGCCGCGAACAATCGCGCCTGAAGGCGACTCCTACAGCGTCATTCCGGCAAGATTTCAGCCGGAATCCAGGGTTTTCAAGGTTGAACGTCTGGATCCCCGACAGGATCACTCGGGGATGACGACCCTTGGACGGGCAGGTGAATAGTTACTAAAAAATAAATGCTCTGTGCCACGAAGCTCAAACAGACATGAAAAACGGGCTTTGAGGGATTTGGGCCATTGCGTGTTTGCTGTTTGTGCCGTGATACAAAAAGCTTGAACTATCCAGTGATGATAGCGGTTGCGCACGTCAAATGTCAATGTCAACGACCGCTATTCTCAGCGAAACATCCGTTTGAAAAGGCCTTTATTATCCTGCTCGCGTTTTTCATTCAGCGTTTTCAACCCGTTGCGGGCGAGGGTGTGGCGGGGGGTGATTTTCAGTGCCTTGCTGAATTCCGCCTCAGCCAGGTTCTCCTGCCCGTTTTCAAACAGAATCCACCCCTTGTAGGCAAAGCCGTCGGCGGTTTTCTGGTTTGAAATCGCCCGATTGAGCATCTGTCGCGCATTGTCGAGCATCGCCTTGCTGTTGGCGTTTTTGGGGTTACGATAGATTGCCCAGGCCAGATGCGCCTGGTATTCCCCGTTTTTCGGATCGTGATTGATGGCGTCGCGCAAGGCGCTGGCGGCGTTATCCCACTCTTCCATTTCCAGGAAAACCTTGGCCGACTGATATTGCACCTGGGCCTGAAAAAGATCATCTCCCGCTTCGCCAAGCCCCACCTTTTCGGAGCCGAGCATCTCGTCGTAGCGCTCCTTTTTGACCACGTCGGACAAGGTGTTATAGGCCGTGGTTACGGTATCGAGAATCTTTTCAACCAGCACCGCTTCGGCACCCCCCACCTGCATGAGCACTTCTGGACCGAAACTGCGGGTATAATCAAAATAACGCTCCTTGAGTTTGTCAAAAGAGAATTCCCCCTGCCGCAACTTGAATATTTCGTAGTAATTTTTCCCTTCAAATTCGGCATGGGTGGCACGAATCCGCTGCCCCAGATCCGCTGTCGCTGTTTCAGCCTGTTGCGTAATTGGCGGCGGTGCCGCGAAATCTGCCTCGCCATCAGCGGCGCTGACCAGATCATCAAATTTGACCAGCGTCGCTTCCTCAACCCCATCAAGATCGTCGCTCTCCGGGATATTGAAAAAACGCCGCACCGGAAAATCGGCTGTCGCCGCAACGAGTGGAGAGGGGGCAAAGTTGAGCATCTGTAACGCGACCAGCGTCTGCAGCAGGGGCAACAATTTATCACTGTCACCCAGACACTCATCGAGCCGCCGGTTGCCGTCGACACGCGCGATAAATGACTGTTCCTCCTCGTTGAGATCTAAAAAGTTGATATGCCGAAAATAGGCGGGCGCAAAGGCGACATACTCGGCGCCAAAACGTTGTCGCAATTCCTGCCGCGCCGCAACACTGCCATGGCGGTGGAAGCCATGATAGATGATCTGTGCCATGCCCACCCCAGGTGGTCGCCAGTCGGATAAGGGCGCGAGAGGTTGCAGTTTAACCTGCCCCGGCGGCAGGCCGAAGCCGGCGGTTAACTCCTCCGCCAGCCAGCCGAACTGCTCGCGCGCCAGGACGATATCATCGAAGCAGCCCATGCGCACGAATGTCTCGCCCCGCCCTTCACCACCGCTGCGATAGTAACGGCACTCTTCCTCGGTCACCAGCTTACGTTTAGACAGATACTCACCAAGATCATGACAGACAAAGCCGGGGCGAACCGCCACCGGCAAGCCGTCGCAAAAGATCAGCAGGTGATTTCCGGTCGCAGTGGTCAGCTCGCAGCGCCCGGTAAAACGGCGTCGCCAGGCCTGTATCAACAGTTGATCAAACGCCAATGACGGACCGCTGCGGCCGCCAGAAACTGAAGGGCGTGCCGGCTGCGTGGCAGCCGGGAGCATCGCCTCAAGCGCCGCGAGCAGGGCTTCCGGCTTGAACGGTTTTGCGAGATAATGGCTGACCCCGAGTGAACGCACGGCCTGGACGTGTTTGTCACCCTGATATACCCCTGACATGACGATGACTGGCAGATCTTTGGTGCGCAGACTTGCACGCAGTTTTTTAAGCAAATCGATGCCGTGCAGACGTGGCAGCTTGAGGTCGAGCAAGAGCAGATCGGGGGGGGAGGAAACAATTCGCGTCAGTGCTGCCACCCCATCGGCGACGGTTTCTGGCGCAAAGCCGCGACGCTGCAAGAGTGCACTCAGCGCGGTGCAGATATGCGGATTGTCTTCGGCGATCAGAATGCGTTGCGACATCGTACCCCGTTGCGATAGTCAGTACCAAAAAGTTCAGTGACGAAGTTGATAACGTCGTACTGCGCGATTATGGTCGCGCAGGTTGCCGGAAAATTGGTGGGTCCCATCCCCTTTGGCGACGAAATAAAGCGTGTCGACCTCCGCCGGATGGGCCGCTGCGTGCAGCGCTTGTGCGCCCGGTGCGGCTATCGGTCCCGGTGGCAACCCGACAAAGGTATAGGTGTTGTACGGCGTCGGGGCGCGCAAGTGACGGCGGGTCAGATTGCCATCAAAATTTTCAATCCCGTAGATCACCGTCGGATCGGTCTGCAACGGCATGCGCAGTTTCAACCGGTTGTGAAACACCGCCGAGATCAGGGGCATTTCGGCATTGACGCCGGTCTCTTTCTGGATCAGCGATGCCAGCGTCACCAGTTGATGAGGATCAAGACCGACTTTCGCGGCAGCGGCGAGCAATTCCGGGTTGAGTCGGGTACGTAACTCCCCCACCATGGCGGATACGATCTGTTTCACCGAGGTGCCACGGGAAAAGGCATATGTCTCGGGGAAAAGGTAGCCCTCCAACGTCTGTGCATCGATATCCAGCGCACGGACAAAATCCGGATCAGTCACTGTGCTGAGAAAGTCGGTCGCCGGGACAAGACCGGCAGCGGCGACACGTGCAGCGATCTGGCGCAAGTCAAACCCTTCCGGGATGGTTACCTTGCGTTTGTAGACATCGCCGGAGATCAGCCGAGCAAGGACCTGATCGGGGGTTGCCGCCACGCGAAATTCGTATTCCCCGGCCTTGATCCGCCGTGCGGCTTGACGCCAGCGGGCCAGCAACCTGAATTTTCGCCCATCACTGACGATCCCCTGCGTAACCAGCCGTTGTGTCGTGGTTGCAAAAGACTGCCCTGGAGCAACGTCGATCAGCACCGCGTGCGACGGAGTCACTGCGGTGGTCAAGAAACGGCTGGCCACAACGCCAGCCGCAGCAAGCCACAGGAACAGCCCAAGGCCGATAATAATGAATAAATTGCGTCGTTTCATAGGCTCAAAACAGTGGGGTTAATAAATAAATGATTCATCATAAAGGAGTTTGGGCGCTGGCGCAAGAATTTGAATTAGCGTTCCAGTCATACGCAAAGCTGATAGCCATACGTCGTTGAAATGTTGACATTCTTGAAATGTTCATCCGAATGTCAAAATAGCGAGGATGTCCTCTTGTGTCGCGTTTCCGTCAGTGCCAGCAAATTTGAAAAACGATCCAGCAATGACTGTCGGTCGGTGTCATCAAGAAAAATATCCCCCGCCGACCGCGTTCACGAAGGCTCGCGAGATTTTCGGGCAACCCATTAGAGGGACAACTAAAAATAGGCCCATAGCCCTATCAAAATTGATATGACGCTCAAAAATACAGGATTATAACCAATTATTTAACAGAGCCCGGATAATTAGAGGGACGTGCCGAACCTCACTGAAGTGATTTATGTCTTGAGATCCCAGCGTCTCGAAATGGCCCGCGACTTCAGCCACCCCCCCTCCTTCAAATAAGGGTCACCCATTCAACGCAGGCACCGCCCTGCCGACAAACCGATTCAAATGGTGACGAATATACGTTGTCGCCATGCGGGTGCCACAGATTTAATTAGCCAAAATATAATAATTATGGTATTATAAACCCAATTTTTAAAGAATATATGGCATTTTTATGGGATCATAATCCAATAAAAAGATTTTGGAGTTAATGAATGGACGAGGTCATAATTGAAATATATGCCGAAGGGGAGTGGCGCAAGGTAGCCGACTTCGGTGTCTACGGAAAAAATTACGGGGCGGGGTATCATGCTGAATGCCGCCTCCTATATGATGTTGATTATGTCCTCTCGCGAATGGAGGAAGACCGAATCGTCGACCGGGTTGGGTGTCGTTACCCCATTAACTTTGACAGCTATGAAGGCGGCAGTTGGCCGGCCTTTTTGCTCGACCTGCTGCCGACCGGCGCAGCAAGAGATGCCTGGCTCAAAATGCTTGGGATTAAAGATGACGCTTCGTCCTGGTGGCAGCTTTTGAGATTTGCGACAGGGAATCCGCCCGGCAATCTCCGCATTGCCGGAGCCGCCGTCGAGCCAAAAGAGCACCCCGGCTTTGAAAAGAAGAAGATTGTAGAGAAAAACGTCGACTTTATTGAGTACGCTGAAGCCAACGGGGCGCTGGTTGCGGGAGCCAGCGACGTGCAAGGACAGGCTCCAAAATTTTTGCTGATGGAGGACCACAAAGGCCATTGGCATGCAGAAGGCGCCATTCCTGAAGACCAAGCCAAGTGCCATTGGCTGGTCAAATTCCCAAGAGGAAAAACAGAGGCCGACAGGCTGGTGCTTCGCAACGAGGCCCCCTATTACGAGGTAGCCAGGGCCTTCGGCCTGCGGACCGCAGCCCCCCTGGAATATGAAGACGGCGCCCTCTTTGTCCGTCGCTTTGATCGACGGGTGACACAAGGGGGTGTGGAGCGATTCGGGCTGGAAAGCATGGCATCGATTTGCGGCATCAGTGAATTTGGGATTAGAGGCTCCCACAACAAGGCCTGCAAGATGATCCGACGCTACACAACCGAGCCTCACAAAGAAATTCTGGAATACATCAAAAGGGATATCCTCAATGTTGCGCTGAGAAACACGGATAACCACGGCAGGAACACAGCATTTCTGAAATTTCCCTCGGGGGAAGTCGTCCTGTCTCCACTCTTCGATTTTGCCCCGATGTTTAAGGACCCTGAAGGAATCGCCAGGGCTTATCGGTGGGACGCCGAAGGAGAAAAGGAGATCGGATTGCCCGACTGGGGCCGTGTAGCTGAGGACCTCGAAAAGGAAACAGACCTCAACAGCAAAGACCTGCGCAATTGGTTTGCTGATTGTGCCCTCGAAGTTGAGCGTCTGCCAGAGATAATGATTCGTTGCGGCGTTGAGGAAAGCCTTTTCGATGACCTTTTAGGAAGAATCCGGCAGATAGCCAAAAACTTAAAAGAGGCGTGTCCGCCACAGTGATAAAGGGTCGGTGTCCATGAAAAGACCAGATGAGAAAGAAATAAAGCGACTGCGCCGGGAATTGTTTGACGCCATAGAGGAGGGGTGCATCACCTTGGCGGAAGCAACAAGAATGATGCGCAAGGTATTGGGCATGAACAGGAGGGACTACGCGGAAAAGGTCTTGAAAATAGGCTTCGAAACCTTGCAGGCCGTAGAGACGGGGCAAGGGAACCCGACGCTGAAAACACTTAGAACCATCGGCGCCCCCTTTGGATTAGATGTCGGATTTGTGCGAAAGAGGCGCGAATAGCGGCACCAATTGACCAAATTCGAGGAGTTTGGGAAGGCTGGCCTTTTTAAAGAGAAATCGGGTTGAGATGTGGGAATGCCTTGGAAAAACGACAAGTTAACCAGCTTAACAACGTCCCCCAATTAACGCAGCATCATCCCAACGCTTGTGCAGACGGCCAAACGCCAGGGTGTTCATCCCAGGGAATTGCTGCACATCCTCCATACAGCGGACACCGCCACGACACAGGCCGCCCTGTTCAACAACTCAAGCTGAAAATCGGCAGAAGAAAACT